>JAZKCB010000289.1:0-8528 GCA_040388335.1 Pseudomonadota bacterium
CGCCTGGCCATGTGCGCCATCGGCGTTGCAAACGAGCAGCCCAGCGCCTGCGCCAGCACCATGTCGGCGGGCGCGACGGTCAGCGTCTGCTGCATCGCCTGCATCCGGCTTTTTGAATACTCATTGAGCAGGTAGGCGAGCTTGTGCTGCTGTTCTGCGCCTTGGGGGAAACGTTTGTAGATCTCGGTCGCCACGTAGATCTCGGCCAGGCAAAACGGCTCGCCGTCCTGCACATGGATCTTGCGGATGAAGGTATAGCTTTTGTAGCTGGACTTCGCCGCAGTACCGCGCAGCAATGACTCCGGCAAGGCCACGCCGTGGCGCTGCTCCAGCACGTCAAAGCGCACATCGGTCGCGCGCGGGTCGTTGATGGCCGCATGCATGTTGGCCGCCATGAACGTTGCCGGTGCCGAGACATAGGTGCCGCGCCCGCGGTCACTGGTAATCAGACCCTCGGCTTTCAGCAGGCCATAAGCCTGGCGCACCGTGATGCCGGCCACCTTGTACTGCGCAGCCAGGTCGACCACCGTCGGCAGGCGCTGGCCCTGCACCAGCTCACCATGGGCAATCTGGTGGCGCAGCACGCTGGCCAACTGCAGGTACTGGGTGACGCCTGCGCCGGAGTGCGTTGCTGCACGCGGTGCAGTGGGTGGAGGCTTGACCGAAAAGACCATGTGGCGTGGGGACTGTGGCAAAGATTAAAAAAGCTAGTTCACATCCAGCTTGAGCGCGCGTATGAACGGCACCCATTTTGCCCGCTCGGCCACGCCGTAGGCATCGGCCTGCGCAGGCGTGGTGGGTGCCAGGCTTTCAGATGCTCCCTGGGCCAGCCGTTCTTTCACCGGCGCCATGGCCAGGGCCTTGTTGAGTGCGGCATTGAGTTTGTCGATGACGGGTTGCGGCGTACCGGCAGGCGCGATCAGGTTGTTCCAGGTGTAAGCCTCGTAGTTGGGCAGGCCCTGCTCGGCAAACGTCGGCACATGGGGCGCGATGGGGCTGCGTTGGGTCCCCGAGATCGCGAGCAGGTTGGCCCGGCCCTGCTGCTGCAGCGGCACGGCAGAGATCAGGCCGTCGAACAGCAGGTTGACGTGGCCGCCCGACAGGTCAATCATCGCTGCACCATTGCCCTTGTAAGGCACATGCAGCAGCGAGATGTCCGCCGCCTTGTTGAAGTTTTCGCCGACCACATGGCTGATGGAGCCTGTACCGCCCGAGCCGTAAGTGACTTTCCCGGGGTTGGCCTTGGCGTAGCTGATCAGTTCTTTCAGCGTCTTTGGCGTCGCTGTGCTGGCCACCAGCACCAGCGGCGTGCGCGACACCAGGCCGATGGCGCGGATGTCCTTGTCGACGTCAAAGGGCAGCTTGGGGTACAGCCCGATATTCATCACCAGCTGCGAGCTGGTGCCCAGGCCGATCGTGTAACCGTCAGGTGCAGCCTTGGCCACAAAGTCGGTGGCGATGGAGCCGCCACCGCCGGTACGGTTTTCAACCACCATGGGCTGGCCCAGGATCTCGCCCATGTAGCGGCCCAGCTCACGGGCGATCACATCGTTGCCGCTGCCGGTGCTGAAGGCAACAACCAGGCGTATCGGTTTGTTCGGGTAGGCCTGTGCGCTGGCCTGTGTGGAAACACCGGCGCCAAAAACCATGGCAGTCAAAGCTGCGGCGGCGATGCGCCTGCGGGTCATCTTCATTTTTGTCTCCGTTATTTTTAATGGGGCCGATCAGTTCACGTCGATCTTCAAGGCGCGTATGAAAGGCACCCACTTGGCACGCTGGGCCACACCAAATGCATCGGCCTGCGCCGGTGTGCTGGGGCCGAGGTTTTCAGACGCACCCTGCGCAAGGCGGTCTTTCACGGCCGGCTCTGTCAGCGCCTTGTTGAGTGCTGCATTAAGTTTGGCGATGATGTCGTCTGGCGTTTTGGAGGGTGCAAACAGGTTGTTCCAGGTGAAGGCCTCCAGCGTGGGGAAACCCAGCTCGGCAAAGGTTGGCAAGTCAGGCGCGGCAGGGCTGCGTTTGTCTGTGGAGATCGCCAGCAGGTGTGCCCTGCCCTGCTGCGCAATGGGCGCGGTCGAGATCAGACTGTCGAGCAGCAGGTTGACATGGCCACCCGACAGGTCAATCAGCGCCGGGCCGCTGCCCTTGTAAGGCACATGCAAGAGCGACACATCGGCGGCGCGCGCAAAGGCAGCGCCGAAGATGTGGTTGACCGCGCCCGTACCGGCCGAGCCGTAGGTCACCTTGCCGGGGTTGGCTTTGGCATAGGCGATGACCTCCTTCAGCGTTTTGGGCATGGAGGTGCTCGCCACGATCACGGTGGGTGTGCGCGCGACGAGGCCGATGGATCGCAAGTCCTTGTCCACATCAAACGGCAGCGATTTGAAGAGGCCCACATTCATCACCAGTTGCGAACTGGTGCCCAGGCCTATGGTGTAGCCGTCAGGTGCGGCCTTGGCTACGATGTCGGTTGCAATCGAGCCACCGCCGCCCACACGCGTATCAACCACCACGGGCTGGCCGAGGCTGTCTGTCATGTAGCGGGCAACGTCGCGTGCGATCAGGTCATTGACGCTGCCATTGCCGAAAGCCGTCACCAGCCGTATGGGTTTGTGGGGAAAGGCCTGCGCGAAAGACTGGCCTGAAAAGCCCATGCCTGACACCAGCGTTGCCAGCGCGGCGGCGATGGCAAGATTTCTGCGATGCATCTTCATTTTTTTGTCTCCTGTCTTTTTCAGTTTTTTAATCGGCCAGCAACGCGACGGGCACCTTGACCGGCATGGCCAGAAGAATCTGCGCCATGCCCTTGCCCAGCGGGTCGTTGCGCAGCGAGGCCATGCCGCCGCCGCCCAGCGCCTGCTCGCAGACGAAGTTGAAAGCCTGTATGCCCGGCACTTCAAAACGCGTGACCTTGCCCTTGACCAGGTGCGCAAGCCAGGCTGCGACAGTGGCCTCCGTCACCTGTGCACGCAGCAGTGGCAAAAAGCCGGGCTGGCGTGCGATGACGCCGATGTTGGAGATATCGCCCTTGTCGCCGCTGCGTGCATACGCGAGGCGGATCAGCGGCACCTCGATCATGGTGCTGGGTCCGCCCATCTCGACATGGTCTTTAGTCACCCGGCCATCCGTGCTTCGTGATGCAGGCTTGGGGTTGGCCTCAACTTGTGGCTGTACAACCGGTACGGACTGGCCATCGTGGTTCAGCGTGGGCGTGAGTCTTGATTTATCGAGCAAAAACGAAAACTGACGTATCGACGGCGACGCTGAAGGCCTGCCGCCCGCGCCCGTCGTGCCCGGCGCCCAGGAGGTGCCGGCTGGTGCGATCTCGCGTGCAAAGATATCCAGCGCTTCCTTGCGCGGGTGCGTCACCGTCACGCGAAGGATGGCCTCGCGTGTGCCTTCAGACCGGCCGTGCGGGCCGTAGCATGACTCGGCACCCAGCACCTCGATATGGGTAGCGCTGTAGGGCCCGAACTTTGCCTTCTCAAGCAAGGCGCCCGTGCGGTCCAGAATGGCCGCGCCGGTGCGGCGTGCCTTGGCGACGGCATCAAAACCCACGATGGTCAGTTGTGCCGAAGACTTGAAGCCCTGCACATAAGTCGCGCAAACCTTGTAGCTGGCTGTCGGCGCGCGGCCGCGTGCACCACGCACTTCCACACGCTGGCTGCCAGCCTGCGACATCGTGACCTGCGTGAAATCGCAGATCACATCGGGCAGGATGTAGGTCGCGGGGTCGGAGATTTCATAAAGCATCTGTTCCGCAATCACGGTCGGTGTGATCTTGCCGCCCGTACCTTCGGGCTTGCCCAGCACAAAGCTGCCATCGGCGCGGCATTCGGCGATCGGGTAACCCATGGTGTCCCAGCCGGGCACGGTGTCCCAGTCGGTGTGCAGGCCGCCTGTGGCCTGGCAGCCGCATTCAAGAATATGGCCGGCCAGGCTGCCTGAAGCCAGCAGGTCGTAGTCGGTGCTGCCCCAGCCAAACTCGTGCATCAGCACGCCAAGAGTCACGGCTGAATCAACACAACGCCCGGTGATGACCACCTGCGCGCCGGCGTCGAGTGCTGCCTTGACCGGCAAGGCACCAAGGTAGGCATTGGCAGTCAGCACTTTTTCCGGCAAGGCTGCGCCGCTCTGCATTTCTTTCACTTCGCCAGACTCACGCAAGGCGGGCAACAAAGGCATCACGTCATCACCCGTGACCACGGCAATCTTCAGGTCAATGCCCTGCTCTTTTGCAAGTGCGGCGAGCGCGGCTGCGCAACCTTCAGGATTGACGCCGCCTGCGTTGCTGACGACGCGTATGCCCTTGTCCACCACATCGCGCAGCACGGCCTTCATGGCCACGCCCACAAAGTCGGTGGCGTAACCGAGTTCGGGTTTCTTCAGCCTTGCGCCGGCCAGGATGGACATCGTCAACTCCGCCAGGTAGTCAAACACCAGGTAGTCGATCTGTCCGCTTTCCACCAGTTGAGGTGCGCCCAGGCTGCTGTCACCCCAGAAGCCGGATGCACCGCCTATGCAGACAACCTTGTCTTTTTTAGCATTCATGAATGTTTTGCTCTTTAAAAGTTAACGGCCTGCCCAGACGGGTTTGCGTTTTTCACGGAAGGCCAGTTGTCCCTCTGCGGCGTCATCCGTCAGGGCGAACAGGCCGATCTGGCTTTCGGTGAAAGCGATGGACTCTTCAAATGACATGGCCTCGATCTTTTTCATGGTGTAGAGGCCGCGGCGAATCGCTGCAGGGGATTTGTCCAGCATGCGGTCGAGCAGCCATTGCAGTTTGGCGTCGACGTCGTCGCTGATGTAGTTGACGAGGCCATGCTCAAGCGCCTGCGCGGCGGTGATGGGCTCGCCCGTCAGGCACATCTCGGACAGCAGGCGGCGCGGGATCAGGCTGGCGAGCACGCTGAGGATTTGCGCCGGGAACACACCGACCTTGACCTCGGGCATGCCGAAGATGGCCTTGTCGCTGGCCACCACCATGTCGCACATGCCCATCACGCCCATGCCGCCAGCCATGCAGGCCCCGTTGATGCGCGCGATCAGCGGCACGCTGGAATTTTTGGCCTGGCGCAGCAGGTTGGCAAAGGCCACATAAGGTTCTGAATAATCAAACTTGAAGGACTTGCCGCTCTGCAGGTCTGCACCTGCGCAGAAAGCACGCGTGCCGGCCCCGGTGATGACCACTGCGCGCACGTCGCGGTTTTTGTTGGCACGGGTCAGCGCATCGCTGAGGCCGACCAGCACATCGGGGCTGATGGAGTTGCGCTTTTCTTCGCGGTTGATGGTCAGCCACATCACGTTGCCGCGCATTTCTTCGAGCAGTTCCCTGCCGGTTTGAGTCGTCGTGTTTTCCGTCATCTTGTCCTCTTGATAAAAATTCTGAAAAATTTTCCAAATATCAGACCCAGGCAAAGCGACTGGGACGCCTGGCCGCGAAATCCGACGCCGCCGAACGGTGGTCATCGCTGGTAAAAGCCATGCCCTGCGCATTGGCCTCCACATCCAGCATGGTTGAAAACGAGCTGTGCTGCGACTGGTTCATGGCATGTTTGGTCAGGGCTATGGCCAACGCCGGGCCACGCGCCAGGTTTTGCGCGACAGCGTTCGCATGGGCCTGCAGGTCAGTGGCAGCGACAACATCATTGACAAAACCCCAGTCCAGCCCGGTCTGCGCATCGACCTCGCGTGCCGAGAACATCAAGGCCTTGGCACGGTGCAGGCCGACACTGCGCGCCAGCGTGTAGAGTGCGCCGCAATCGGGCACCAGGCCGACCTTCATGAAGGACATGCAAAAGCGCGCAGCCGGGGTAGCGATCACCATGTCGGCCAGAAGCGCCAGACCAAAGCCGCCGCCGTAGGCGCAGCCATCGACGGCGGCAATGACGGGCTTGTCGCTTTCAAACAGCGCCTTGATGCCGATATGCGCACTGCGCATGCGCTGCCGGCCCGCTTCAGCCGTCATGCGCTCGCCTGCGTCCATGGATTTGACGTCACCTCCGGCACAGAAATGTCCGCCAGCCCCTGTCATGACGATGGCGCGCACAGACGGGTCGGCCACAGCCCACTGCGATGCTGCATTAAGTTCATCACGTGTTGCCATGTCGATCGCGTTTCTTCGCTCTGGCCGGTTCAGCATGATGGTGGCAACGCCTGCAGCCACGCTGTAGTCAATGAAGCGGAGTTTCTGGTCAGGGTGGGTCATGACAATTCCAGGGTGTTTCATCTACTCAAGCACGGCGCGCGACGCGAGCAGCGCATTGATACGCGCATCGTCATAACCTGCTTCACGCAGGACCTCGCGGCTGTGCTCGCCCACGCGCGGGGCAGGTGTCGCTTCACCCGGCGGTGTACCTGACCATTCACTGGGCACGGCCATCTGGCGAATGGTGCCAACGTGCGGATGCTCCATTTCGCTGAAAAAACCGATGTCGTCGAGATGCGGATCCTTAAGGAGCGAGTCGAAGGTGTGCATGGGGAACACCGGAATGTCCGTTCCCTCCAGCAGCGACTGCATCTGCGCGGTGGTGCGCGAAGCGATCTCGTCTGACACCATGCCGTAAAGCGCGGTGATGTGTTTGGTGCGCTCGGCTAAAGAAGCAAAGCGCGGATCGGTTTCATACGTGTCGGGCTGACCTATGGCCTTGAGGAAGGCGCGCCACTGCACGTCGGTGTAGATGAGGCAGCAGACATGGCCGTCCAGCGTCTTGTAGGGCCGGCGTTCGGGTGACAGCAGGCGCGGGTAACCGAAATCGCCCTGGGCTGGCACAAAGGTCTGGCCGTAGAGATGGTCGCCCAGCACATAGGGCACCATGGTTTCAAACATGGGTACGTCTATGCGCTGGCCCCGGCCTGTTTTTTCACGGCCGTAGAGCGCGGCGCTGATCACACCAAAGGCATAGAGCCCCACCGATCGGTCGGCAATCGTGATCGGCATGTAGCGCGGAATGTCACCGCTGCCCATGCTGACTGCCTGCGGCAAGGCACAGGCCGCCTGTATCAAATCATCAAACGCGGCGCTTGCGGCATAACGCCCACGCTGCGAGAACCCGAACATGCCGACGTAGAGCAGCTTCGGGTTGATGGCGGCCAGCGCTTCGTAGTCGAGACCCAGTCGCGCCATGGCCTGCGGCCTGACGTTATAAGTCAGTACGTCGGCGTCTTTCACCAGGTCCAGCAGTACCGCCAGGCCTTCTTTTGACTTGAGGTCCAGCGCGATGCTGCGCTTGTTGCGGTTCATGCCCAGAAAGAGCGGGCCCATGCGCTCATGGCCTTGCGGCCCTATGCCGCGCACCACGTCACCGCCGGGTGCCTCCACCTTGATGACATCGGCGCCAAGGTCGCCCAGCATCTGCGTGGCCGATGGGCCCATGAAAATGGTGGTGATATCGATCACACGCACGCCGGTCAGCGGGCCGCGTGAGCCCGCCGCCTGTGCAGGTCGCGCTGACGCATTACCTGTGTGTCCTGTTTTTTCTGCTGTTGGAGTGTCTGTTTTCATATTGTGTCTATAAATAGCTTTATAGAATATAAATCCCTGCTCGCCATCGATGGCTCAGGAATAACCCTTGTGTCAAGCACAGGGCAATGGGCGCTGATGGCTATACGCCCGCCCGCTAACCGCAGACAGGACGCGTGCCTTATAGTGCTTCGTCGCCGCCCCGCAGCGGCATAGCAAAAACACTTCAACTTCACAAACAAACACATGAAAACCAAAGCCGCTGTTGCCTGGAAATCGGGCGCGCCCCTGACCATAGAAACCGTTGACCTCGAAGGCCCGAAGTTCGGCGAAGTGCTGGTCGAGATCAAGGCCACTGGCATCTGCCACACCGACTACTACACGCTGTCGGGCGCCGACCCGGAAGGCATCTTCCCGGCCATTCTGGGCCATGAAGGCGCGGGCATCGTGGTCGACGTTGGCCCCGGCGTGACGACGCTCAAAAAAGGCGACCACGTCATTCCGCTCTATACCCCCGAATGCCGCCAGTGCAAGTTCTGCCTGTCGCGCAAGACCAACCTTTGCCAGCTGATTCGCGGCACGCAGGGCAAGGGCCTGATGCCAGACGCCACCAGCCGCTTCAGCCTGGACGGCAAGCCCATCTTTCATTACATGGGCACCTCGACCTTCAGCAACTACACGGTTGCGCCTGAAATTTCGCTGGCCAAAATCCGCGAAGATGCGCCTTTCGACAAGGTCTGCTACATCGGCTGTGGCGTGACAACCGGCATCGGTGCGGTTCTGTTCACCGCCAAGGTCGAGGCCGGCGCCAACGTCGTTGTGTTCGGCCTGGGCGGCATTGGCCTGAACGTGATCCAGGGCGCGAAGATGGTGGGCGCCGACAAGATCATCGGCGTCGACATCAACCCCGCCCGCCAGGAAATGGCCCGCAAATTCGGCATGACGCATTTCATCAACCCCAATGAAGTTGAAAACGTCGTCGATGCCATCGTGCAGCTGACCGACGGCGGCGCCGACTACAGCTTTGAATGCATTGGCAACACCAAGGTGATGCGCCAGGCGCTGG
>JAZKCB010000290.1:0-6311 GCA_040388335.1 Pseudomonadota bacterium
GAAGCAAAAGAAAGTGACTAGCCGCCGGGCTACCCCCGGCCTGGTAGTGAAGGGCGAAACAGTAAACGATCAGGCGATCCCATGCTGAAAGCAATCTCAGCAAAACTAAAGGCCCTCCCAAGAGACAGCCGCGACACCCTATTCCTCCTCGCAGTCATAGCATGGGTACTCATACCCCAGATCCCCAATCTGCCCATCTGGTGCAGCGCCCTCGCAGCAGCCGTCCTCGCATGGCGCGCCTGGCTCGCATGGGGTTCCAACGCCTTGCCCGGCAAATGGTGGCTTCTCGGACTGCTGGCGGCAACGGTCGCGGGCACCCTCTTCACCCACCGCACCCTCCTCGGCCGCGATGCGGGCGTCACCCTCCTGGTCGTCCTGTTGACATTAAAGACGCTGGAGCTGCGTGCGCGGCGCGATGCATTCGTGGTGTTCTTTCTCGGCTTTTTCTGCATGCTGAGCAACTTCTTTTATTCGCAGTCGCTGCTGACAGCCTTCAGCGTGATGGTCGGGTTGATGGGCCTGCTCACGGTGCTGGTCAATGCGCACATGCCCGTGGGCAAGCCACCGCTGACGCAGGCCGCAAAGACTGCGGGCTGGATGGCGCTGCTGGGTGCGCCCATCATGCTGGTGCTGTTTTTACTCTTCCCCCGGCTGGCGCCCTTGTGGGGTGTGCCCGGCGATGCCATGACGGGCCGCAGCGGGCTGAGCGCCAGCATGGAGATCGGCACGATTGCCAAACTGGCGCTGGACGACAGCGTGGCCATGCGCATCCGGTTTGAGGGCCGCCCACCGCCGCCGCAGGATCTGTACTTTCGCGGGCCGGTACTCTCCGACTTTGACGGCAGGCAGTGGCGGCCGGCACGCAACAATCTGGCGGCGCGTTTCGGGGTGGTGCCGGACCTTGCGGTGGCGGGTACGCCGGTCAGCTATGAAGTGACGCTGGAGCCCACCAGCCGGTCATGGCTGTTTGTGATGGAAGCTGCTGCACAAAGCCCTGCGCTGCCCGGCTACCAGGCCACCATGCAGCCCGATTTGCAGTGGCTGGTGAACCGGCCCATCACCGAGATTGTTCGCTACAAGGCCAGCAGTTTTCCGGACTTCAGGCACGGGCCGCTGCAGAACGTGGCCGGCCTGGGTGTCTTCACGGAACTGCCGCCTGCCCTCAATCCCCGCACCTTGGCACTCGCCAGGGAGATCCGCAACGATGCCCGTTATGCCAATGCAACGACCGCACAGCTGGTGCAGGCCGTGATGGAGCGGCTGCGCACCGGCGGCTACACCTACACACTGGAGCCGGGCATTTACGGCGAGAACACGGCAGACGAATTCTGGTTTGACCGCAAGGAAGGCTTTTGCGAACACATCGCATCAAGCTTTGTGATTTTGATGCGCAGCATGGGTGTGCCGGCGCGGGTCGTCACCGGCTATCAGGGCGGCGAACTCAACTCGGTCGACGGCTTCTGGGTGGTGCGGCAAAGCGATGCCCATGCCTGGACAGAGGTGTGGCATGCAGGCCGCGGCTGGGTGCGTGTGGACCCGACGTCTGCGGTCGCACCCGGGCGCACCGGCAGCTTCCAGCGGCTGACGGCGCCGCAAGGTGTGGTGGCGCAGGCGCTGGGCACCATCAGCCCCGGTTTTTCATTGCAGCTGCGCGCCACCTGGGAGGCCGTCAACAACGCCTGGAACCAGTGGGTACTCAACTACACGCAGGGCAAGCAACTCAACCTGCTCAAAGACATCGGTTTTGAATCGCCCAGCTGGGCAGACCTGAGTTATGTGCTGATTGCCATCGTGGTCACAGCCGCCACGCTGGGCGCGGCCTGGGCGCTGTGGGAGCGCGTGCAGCATGACCCCTGGCTGCGGTTGCTGGCGCGCGCACGCAGGCGGCTGGCCAGGGCGGGCATTGAGAGCACCGCCGCCACATCGCCGCGCCAGCTTGCGAAAAAACTCAAGGCGATGAACAGCGAAGGCGACGCACGAATCCGGCCGCTGTATGACTGGCTGATGCTGCTCGAACAGCAACGCTACGCCAGCAGACCCGAACCGGGACTACAGCAGTTGCAGCGTCAGTTCGGTACGCTCAACTGGCCCACCTAAAATTCGGGGCATCCACCCAACACCTGAAAGCTGCATGACACGTCCCGCCCGGCTCGCCCCTGCTTTTCGCCCGCTGACCTGCGCTGCACTGTTGATGGCGGGTTTGTGGTTGACAGCTCCCGCCCACGCGCAAACGCCCAAAAAGCCTGCTGCAGTCAAAACCTCGCCATCTTCGGGGCCCACGTATTCCACCCGGCCCGAGGCCATGCAGTTCGCAGACGACCTGGCTGCCAGACGCAATCTCGACCCGGCCTGGGTGCGCGACGCGATCGGCCAGGCTCGTTACAACGCCACGGTGGCGCGGCTCATGCAGCCCGCCGCCAGGCCCTTCGTCAAGAACTGGCGCGTCTACCGCAGCCGGTTCATCGACCCCATCCGCATCGAAGCCGGTGCGCGTTTCTGGCGCGCCAACCAGGCCACGCTGGAGCGCGCCGAAAAAGAATACGGCGTCCCTGCCGAGATCATCGTCGGCATCATCGGCGTAGAAACCATTTACGGCCGCGACACCGGCAGTTTCCGGGTGATGGATTCGCTGGCCACACTGGCTTTCGACTTCCCGGCCAGCCACCCGCGCGCGCAGGAGCGCAGGGATTTCTTCAAGGGCGAGGTTGAGCAGTTCCTGACCCTTCAAAGCCGCCGGGGCGCAGACCCTTTCGAGCCGCGTGGCAGCTATGCAGGCGCCATGGGCATGCCGCAGTTCATGCCGTCGAGCGTCGTCAAATATGCGGTGGACTATGACGGCGACGGCAACATCGACCTGCTCAACAGCCCGGCCGACGTGATCGGCTCGGTGGCCAGCTACTTCAAGGCCTTCAACTGGCAGCCCGGCATGCCAACCCACTACCCCGTCAGCTTTGACAACAGCAAGCTCGACAAGGACGCGCTGATGGCGCCGGACATCCTGCCGACCTTCAGCGTTGCCAGCTTCATGGCCAAAGGTGCGGTCGTCGAAGGCCCCGCGCTGGAGCACAAGGGCCCGCTGGCCCTGATCGAGCTGCTCAACGGCCCGGACGCACCGCAATATGTCGCCGGCACTGAAAACTTCTACGTCATCACCCGCTACAACTGGAGCAGCTATTACGCGATGTCCGTGATCGAGCTGGGGCGCGAAATCGCCGCCAGAATGAGCCGCTGAGTTGCCCTTGCCGGGGTCGGTCTGGCAACCTGGCGCGATTAAAACGCTATGAATTAAATAGCTGCTCACGCCCATATTTAAAGGGCTGGAGGCCAAAAACACTGTCAAAAATGGCCTAAAACAGCGCCAGAATGCCGGGTTTTGATCATTCGGGAAGACTTGCAGGCCGTCCAAAGCCAAAAAACTTCAAAATGCATCACAAATGAATCATTAAGTGATTAATCCACTTTTTATGACTCATTATTTTCAGATACTTCAACCCATGGCCTGGCAGGCCCGCAGCCTCAAACCGGCACGATGGTGATATCCACGGTCATGGTTTCTGCACCTCCGCCCTGTCGCACCCCCTTGATCGGCGGGCAGGCGTTGTAGTCGGTGCCCATGGCCAGGCGCACGTGGCGCTCGTCAATCAGGCAGTGGTGGGTGACATCAATGCTGACCCAGCGGCGGGTGGCGACGTCCAGGCAGACGTCGCACCAGGCGTGGCTGGCCAGGTCGGGTTCATTGGCGGCGTAGAAATAGCCGCTGACATAACGTGCCGGATAACCCAGGCTGCGGCAGATGGCAACCATGACATGGGCCTGGTCCTGGCACACACCGGCACCGGCTTCAAAGGCCTGCAACGCGGTCGTCGTCACCGTGGTGCTGTTCTTCAGGTAGCTCACTGCGTCAGAGACACCCTTGCTCAGCGCCAGCATCGCCTGAAGGCTGGCCTTGCCGTCCACGCTTTGGGGAATGAACTTGCGGCCAAACTCGGCGAGTCGCCAGTGCGGCTCGGCCAGGTGGGTCGCACGGAGAAAGAAATACGGGTGCGGCAGGGTTTCAGGGTCGGTGAACTCCGCAACGCCCAGCGTCTCGACATCACCGGCCGCATTGACCAGGCTCCAGCGCACGTTGTCCGCATCCTTGCCGACGAAGGTGTACGACTGGATGGTGTTGCCGAAGGCGTCTTTCTGGATGTAGAGCTTTTCGGGTGCGCCCACGCTCCAGAACTTGATGATTTGCCCCGCGCCGGTTTGCGGCGTCAGCCACAGGGTTTGCAAGGCGTAATGAAGCGGCTCGCTGTAGCGGTAATCGGTGACGTGCCTGACGTGAAGCTTCATCTTCGACCAGACACGTGGGAGCTCAATTCGTCGCCGGCACGAGGAACTCACGGCTCAGGTGCGCGCCAAGTTCGTTCACGCGGTCCAGGAACTGCGTGAGGAAAGCATGCAGACCATTGGCCAGGATTTCGTCGATGCGGGCGTACTGCAGGTCCGAACGCAGCTTGCCGGCACGACGTTGGGTTTCGCTCGATGAGTCGCTGGTCACCATGGCGAGGTTGCTCATGACTTCGTTGAGGCAACCCAGCAATGAACGCGGCATGTCGGCCCGCAAAATCAGCAGCTCGGCCACGCGCTCCGGCTTGATGACGTCGCGGTACACCTTGCGGTAAATCTCGAAGCCCGAGACGCTGCGCAGGATGGAGCTCCAGTGGTAGAAGTCGAACTCCAGGTCTTTCTCGGTGGCCAGACCGAGGAAATCGCTCTGCACGGCATGGAACTTCACATCAACCAGGCGGGCGGTGTTGTCGGCACGCTCAAGGAAAGTGCCCAGGCGCAGGAAGTGAAAGGCTTCGTCCTGCAGCATGGTGCCGGCAGTGACGCCGCGCGACAGGTGCGAGCGGAACTTCACCCATTCAAAAAACTGGCCGGGGTCGCGCTCGAAGTCGCCGTTGTTGAGCATGCGAATGACTTCAAGGAAAGTCTGGTTTTCGGTTTCCCAGACTTCGGTCGTCAGCGTGCCGCGAACGGCGCGTGCGTTTTCACGCGCATTCTTCAGGCAGGACACGATGCTGGACGCATTGGCCTCGTCGCGCACCATGAAGTCCATCACGTCGCGCTGGTTGATGCTGTTGCCATACTTGGCGGTGTAGGCAGGCTTGAGCTCGCTGATGCTGAGCAGGCCTTCCCAGCCGACCTGTGCAGCGCCGGCGGATTGCGGCAGCATGGACGTCTGGTAATTGACATCCAGCATGCGGGCGGTGTTCTCTGCGCGCTCGGTGTAGCGCGACATCCAGAAAAGGTGGTCAGCGGTTCTTGACAGCATGTTTAAGCTCCCGCACTTTGAGATTGCGATTGGGACTGCGAAGGTTTTGACGGCGCACCGTCGGTCTCCAGAATCCAGGTGTCCTTGGTGCCGCCGCCCTGCGAGGAGTTGACGACGAGCGAGCCGTCCTTCAGCGCCACGCGGGTCAGGCCGCCAGGCACCATCTGCACTTCCTTGCCGCTGAGCACAAACGGCCGCAGGTCGATGTGGCGCGGGGCTATGCCGCTGTCGACATAGGTCGGGCAGGTCGACAGGCTGAGCGTCGGCTGTGCAATGTAGCCAGCCGGATTTTTCAGCAGCGCAGCGCGGAACTCTTCAATCTCGGCGTTGGTCGATGCCGGGCCCACCAGCATGCCGTAGCCGCCGGCACCATGCACTTCCTTGACGACCAGGTCTTTCAGGTTGGCCAGCGTGTACTTCAGGTCTTCTGCATTGCGGCACATGTAGGTGGGCACGTTTTTCAGGATGGGTTTTTCACCGAGGTAAAACTCGATCATCTTGGGAACGTAGGGGTAGATGGACTTGTCATCAGCCACGCCGGTGCCAATGGCATTGCACAGCGCGACGTTGCCGCTGCGGTAGACGTTGAGCAGGCCGGCGCAACCCAAAGTCGAGGTGGGGCGGAAGGCCAGCGGGTCGAGGAAGTCGTCGTCGACACGGCGATAGATCACATCGACACGTTTGGGGCCGCGCGTGGTGCGCATGTAGACGAAGTTGTCCTTGACGAACAGATCCTGGCCTTCAACCAGTTCAATGCCCATCTGCTGCGCCAGGAATGCGTGCTCGAAATAGGCCGAGTTGTACATGCCGGGTGTCAGCACGACGACAGTCGGATCGGCGGTGGCCGGGGGGGCCGACGCGCGCAGGGTCTCCAGCAGCAAATCGGGGTAATGGGCGACGGGGGCGACGCGGTTCTCACTGAACAGCTCGGGGAAGAGCCGCATCATCATCTTGCGGTCCTCCAGCATGTAGCTCACGCCGCTGGGCACGC
>JAZKCB010000291.1:0-2931 GCA_040388335.1 Pseudomonadota bacterium
ACCAGGTGGTGGCCAATGTACTCACCAGCGGTCAAAGCGTTTCCGGAAGATTCGGGCATCTCTCAAGTCTCTTTAATTGATTACGCTTAACTTTTTCAGCCTCGGCTGGAGCAAAAGCACCAGCCAGACCACCTTCATCGTCACCACAAGGCCAACCAGCATCGCTGGCCAGCTCAAATCTGCAACCATCCGGGGCGCGGCAAAGAGCATGGCAATCACCATGCCGATCTTCACCATTTCCCAGAGGAAAAATCCGGCTACTGCAGCGCCCGCATTCATGGACGCCACCTTGCTCATCAAACCGCGGGCAAACAAGGCCCCCGGCATGACCACCGCCAGCGCGCCATACAAGGCGGACCAGCCAGTACTTGCCTTACCCGCCAGACCCCAGGCAACCAGCGCCACCAGGACACCGGTCACCGACTGGCCTGCCAACACCACCCAAGGCGATATGGAAGGACTGCTTTCTCTCAGCTTCTGGGCTTCCTCGCGGGTCAGCGGCCTGAAAGCCACTTCATGCGAATCCGCAGATTCCGCGCCTGCGTCCCATTTGTCTGAAGCTGCCGGATCTTCTATTTTGTTCATCACAAATTACAGGAAGGTTACAAGGCAGTTACAGGCTGGAAACACAAGCCGTATTTAGCAAAGCCCCTGATTATACGTAGAAACCCCTGACCCCCTTGAAAAACCCTCCATCCCGGTTTGCAGCTACGCGGGATGCCGTCTGGCAGACGCGTTGGGCAAGCCTCGTTCACAATGGGAGCGCCTGCTGCACGCCACCGGTTGTGGAGTGCGCACAGCCCTTGAAAAAACCAAAGGATCCCATGTCCGCCCTGATGAAATTCCTGCACATTGCCGCCGCCATCACCTGGCTGGGCGGCGTGAGTTTTATGCTGTTTGCATTGCGCCCCGCTGCAGGTCAGCTTGCCCCTCCGCAGCGTCTGCCACTCATCACACAGGTGTTGCGGCGCTTTTTCACACTGGTCTGGCCGGCCATTGCCATCCTGCTTCTCACCGGGCTTGCCATGCTGCTGCGCGTCGGCATGAAGAACGCGCCTTTGGGCTGGCACCTGATGTTCGGCATCGGCATCTTGATGTTCCTGCTGTTCGGCCACCTGTACTTCGGCCCGTTCCGCCGCCTCAAACTGGCCGTGGCCGCGAGTGACTGGCCTGAAGGTGGAAAGCGCGTCGGGCAGATTGCCACGCTGGCAACCATCAACCTCATGCTGGGCGCCATCGCCATTGCGGCCGTCCTCTTTCTGGTTTGATTTTTTTCTGGTTTGATGTACCTGCGAGACCCATGCGACTCACGCCTGCCTGCCTTTTACTCACTCTCCTCGGGGGCTGCACCTCAGTGAATGCGCATGACGACCCCGCCAGAACACACCACACGGCTGAAGGTTTCAAAAACAATTACGTCGATACGGTCAGCAAGAGTTTCGGCGAACTGGTGCGCTGGCAAATCGAGCGGCGTCAGCAGGGCCTGCCCAAACCGGCGCAACAACCCACACCCCAAAAGCAGGCGGATCTTGCAGCCATTCAGGCGTACACGACCTCTGCGACGGGCGCACCCGCACCACCCGCCATCACCTGGATAGGCCACGCCAGCATGCTCGTGCAGGCTGGCGGTTTGAATGTGCTGACCGACCCGGTGCTCTCCGAACGCGCCAGCCCATTCCAGTTCATGGGCCCCAAACGCGCGCAGCCGCCGGGCATCGCGCTGGCTGATTTGCCCGTTATTGATGTGGTGCTGATCTCGCACAACCACTACGACCACCTCGACAAGGCGTCCGTGCTGGACATTGCCGCGCGCTCCAAAGCCGCCGGTAAACCGACACTGTTCCTCGTGCCGCTGGGCATGAAGTCCTGGTTCACTGACCTGGGCATCGACAACACCATCGAGATGGACTGGTGGGACAAACAGGTCCTGAAGGGTGTGGAGTTCAACTTCACGCCCGTGCAGCACTGGTCTGCACGCGGTTTTGGTGACCGCAGCCAGACGCTGTGGGGCGGCTACGCGGTGTTTGCGCCGGACTTTCACTGGTACTTCAGCGGCGACACCGGCTACACCAAAGACTTTGCCGATACCCGAGCACGCTTTGCCGACCGGCAGTCGCCAGGCAAGGGCGGCGGTTTTGACCTGGCGCTGATCGCCGTGGGCGCCTACGAGCCGCGCTGGTTCATGTCGACGCAACACGTGAACCCCGCCGAGGCCGTGCAGGCCCACAAGGACCTGGGCGCCAAGCGGAGCGTGGGGGTGCACTGGGGCACGTTTGAATTGACCGACGAATCACTGGACCAGCCGCCCAAAGACCTCGCCGATGCGCGCAGGGCGCAGGGGCTTAACGATGATGATTTCAGCGTCATGGCGATTGGCGAAACCCGCGTGCTGCCGGCCAGGCCAAAACAATGACCGTGCCATGAGCCAACGCAAGCCGCCCGGAGAAAAGCCGCACTGGACGCAGCGCTGGAAGTCCTCCATCCCGACCCGCGATGTACTCGCGGCACACCCCTGGCTCAAACCCGTGGCCCACCGCGTACTGGACCCGCAACTCTGGCGCCTCAGATGCGAGCCGGTCGCGCGCGGTGCGGCGATTGGTGTGTTCTGGGCGTTTGCAATTCCTTTTGCGCAAATCCTCGCGGCCACCGTGCACAGCATCTGGTGGCGCGCCAATATCCCCGTCGCTGCAGGCATCACGCTGCTGACCAACCCGTTGACGGTCGGCTTCTGGCTCTGGCTGGCATACCAGACCGGCGCCTTGATCCTTGGCGCGCCGCCTGCTCAGCCCCGGGCCGACGGTGAAAGCATGATGGCCTGGCTGGCATCTTTTGGCGGGCCCGCCATACTCGGCATGGGTATTTTTGCAGTCGGCGGCGCGGCCGTTGCCTATGTCGGCGTCAAGCTGGCCTGGCGTGCGCGCATCTGGTTCA
>JAZKCB010000291.1:3031-10527 GCA_040388335.1 Pseudomonadota bacterium
CACCAGGGAAGATGCTTCGTTTAGCAGCCCCGAATATCCGGAGGCGCGACAATTGACACTTCCAACGCTTTATACGCAACTTCACATGACCCAACTGCCAGTCCAGCCGCAGCTCCCCGACACCCTCTGCTACCTCAACGGCGAATACACCGCCCTGAGGGACGCCAAAATCAGCGTGCTGGATCGCGGCTTTATCTTTGGCGACGGTGTCTATGAGGTGGTGCCGGCCTATGACGGCAAACCGTTCCGCTTCGCGCAGCACATGGCGCGGCTGGACCGCAGCCTGGCCGAGCTGCGCATCGCCAACCCTTTCAGCCACGCCCAGTGGCGCGAGATCATCACGAAGCTGATGGCGGCTTATGCGCAGTCCACCAGCGCTGCAACAGCGGGCAACCAGATCATCTACATCCAGCTCAGCCGCGGTGTGGCCATGCGCGACCACCCCATGCTGCCAGGTTTGACACCCACAGTGTTTGTCATGACCAACGCCATGAAGCTGCCAACCGACCAGCAGCGCGCAGAAGGCGTGGCCTGCGTCACAGCAGATGATTTCCGCTGGGAAAAGGCGCACATCAAAAGCACCAGCCTGCTGGGCGCCGTGTTCTCGCGGCAGATCAGCGTCGATGCCGACGCACTGGAGACCGTGATGTTTCGCGGCGACCATCTCAGCGAAGCCGCCGCCAGCAATGTGTGGGTCGTCAAGGGCGGGAAGGTCATGGGCCCGCCCAAAGACAAGCTGGTGCTGGAAGGCATACGCTACGGCCTGATGGAAGAAATGTGCCGCGAATCGGGCATTCCTTTTGAGCTGCGCCGCATCACACGCGCCGAAGTCCTGGCGGCCGACGAGCTGCTGCTGTCATCGGCCACCAAGGAGGTGCTGCCCATCACCCTGCTAGACGGCCAGCCGGTGGGCCACGGGCTGGAAAAAGGCAAGCCCGGCCCTATCTATCAAAGCTTGTACGCCGCCTATCAGGCAGAAAAAGCAAAGCCGGAGCCCTCAGCATGAACACCACACCCAACAACACCCCCAACATCATCGGCCAGGCCGATAAAGCCTCGACTGTTCAGGAATCCCTGATCGAGTACCCGTCACAGTTCCCCATCAAGGTCATGGGTGAAAAGGTGGACGGCATGGTCGGCGCCATCACGGCGATTGCCCACCAGTTCGACCCCCACTTCGACGCTTCAACAATTGAGCTGCGTGAAAGCAAGGGCGGCAAATACCTGGGCGTGACGGTCACGGTCACCGCCACCTCGCGCGAGCAGCTCGACGAGCTCTACCGCACGCTGAGCACGCATCCGATGGTGAAAGTGGTGCTCTGAAACGCACAAGGCCTTTAAATTTGCTACAAATATGATAGCTGCTCACGCCCTTTTTATTGGCCTGGAGCCCGATTTGATGCCTGAAAAAGGCCATTTTTCGGGTTTTGGGCGCTTTTTTGAGGCCTTTTGACAGCATGAGACGACTGAAAGGTCGAAATGTTAAGTTACAGGTTAACATTTCAACTTTTCGGGGCCATCAAGCCCGAATCAGCAGAACAACAGTCCTCATAGCCCCAAATGCCAACCGCCTCAGCCCTACAGACCGTCGCCAAAGGCCAGGTCGACTACCTGCCGACCTTTGAAGCGATGCGGGCCTTCACCCAGGCCAGGGAAGCAGCCACGGGCGACCAGCTCTGGGTGTGTGAGCACCCGCCGGTCTACACCCAGGGCCTGGCGGGCAAAAGCGACCACATCCTGAACCCGGGCGACATCCCGGTGGTTCAGACGGACAGAGGCGGCCAGGTCACCTTCCACGGGCCCGGCCAGGTCGTGGCCTATCCGCTGATGGACCTCAAACGCGCCGGTTATTACGTCAAGGAATACGTCTACCGGATTGAAGAGTCCGTCATCAGGACACTGGCGCACTTTGGCGTGACAGGTCACCGCGTCGCTGGTTCACCCGGCATTTATGTGCGGCTGGCAGACCCCTCTTCGCATGCGGCGCTGAGCGGGCCGGCGAACCCGCTGGACCCCTTCAGCGGCCTCGGCAAGATTGCCGCTTTGGGCATCAAGGTCAGCCGGCACTGCACCTACCACGGCGTGGCGCTGAATGTGGCGATGGACCTTGAACCCTTCTCACGCATCAACCCCTGCGGCTATGCGGGGCTGACAACCACAGACCTTTCTACAATCGGGGTATCGGCAAGCTGGCAGGACGCTGCGGACGTGCTGGGCCAAAAGCTCATCACCTACCTGGCGCCCTGACCACATCACCCCAAAGAAGCACACCATGAGCACGCAAGAAGCTGTCAATCCCGTTGTCCGCGACGTACAAAGCCAGGAAGACTACAACCCGCTGGCCAAACAGAAAGCTGCGGCCAAGCTGTCGCGCATCCCGGTCAAGGTGGTGCAGGGTGAATTGCTCAAAAAGCCGGAGTGGATTCGCGTCAAGGCCGGCAGCCCGACCACGCGCTTTTACGAGATCAAGCAGATCCTGCGCGAGAACAAGCTCAACACCGTCTGCGAGGAAGCCAGCTGCCCCAACATCGGCGAATGCTTCGGCAAGGGCACGGCGACCTTCATGATCATGGGCGACAAGTGCACGCGCCGCTGCCCGTTTTGCGACGTGGGCCACGGCCGGCCCGATCCGCTGGATGTCAACGAGCCCCTGAACCTGGCCAAAACCATCGCAGCCCTCAAGTTGAAATACGTGGTGATCACCAGCGTGGACCGTGATGACCTGCGCGACGGCGGCAGCGGCCACTTTGTCGAGTGCATCCAGAAGATTCGCGAACTCTCACCGGAGACCACGATTGAAATCCTGGTGCCGGACTTCCGCGGCCGCGATGACCGTGCACTCGAGATTCTGAAAGCCGCACCACCCGATGTGATGAACCACAACCTGGAAACCGCGCCTCGTCTTTACAAGGAAGCGCGCCCTGGCAGCGACTACCAGTTCTCGCTCAACCTGTTGAAAAAATTCAAGGCCCTGCACCCCGATGTTCCGACCAAGAGCGGCATCATGGTCGGCCTGGGCGAGACCGACGAAGAAATTTTGCAGGTCATGCGCGACATGCGCGCGCACAACATCGACATGCTGACGATTGGCCAGTACCTCGCGCCCAGCATGAGCCACCTGCCGGTCCGCCGCTATGTGCATCCCGATACCTTCAGGATGTTTGAAGCCGAGGCCTACAAGATGGGCTTCACGCACGCCGCTGTCGGCGCCATGGTGCGCTCCAGCTACCACGCCGACCAGCAGGCCCACGCGGCAGGCGTGTCCGACAGGCCATCCACACCCGCCTGATGGCAGGTCATGATTGACCTGTACGAGATTCCCTCTCTGGTCCTGTGTGCGGCACTGATCGTCGCACTGCTCGGCAGCATCGAAGCAGGCCAGCTTCTGGGCCGACGGACGCGGGAAGCCGATTGGGATGCGACCAGCAGCGCATTTTTAACCCTGTCGAGTGCGGCCATGGCGCTGCTTGGCCTGCTGCTGGCGTTTTCTTTCAGCATGTCCGTGACGCGGCACGACGCCAGGCAGACGCTGACCCTCAAGGAAGCCAACAGCATCGGTACCGCCTACCTGCGCACGGACCTGCTCCAGCCAGAAGCGGCACAACGCACACGCCTGCTTTTCAGGAGCTACGTGGACGAACGCATCAACTACCACCTGGCAAGCCAGGATGCGCAGGCGGTGAGCGCGTCCCTCGCCAAAGCACAGGTTATACAAAGCCAGATCTGGGCGGTCATCACCAACGCCGACAGCTACCGGGAGCCCAAAGCCATCAGTCTTTCACTGCTGGTTTCAAGCGTGAACGACATGATTGATGCGAGCGGGGAACGCGAGTTCGCAAGGCAGAACCGCGTACCGTCCGCCGTGATCTGGCTTCTGTTTGTGGTGACCCTGGTTTCGGGCGCCCTGGCCGGTTATGCCTTTGGCGCCAGGCGCCAGCGCAACTGGCTGGCGTTCATCGGTTTTGCCATAATGATCGCTATCGTGGTCTACACCATTCTCGACCTTGACCGGCCGCGCAGGGGACTGATCCAGGTGGACCAGTCCCCCATGCTGGCGCTCAAGGCAGGCCTGCGCTAGGCGAACCGCCTAGTAGCGATAGGGGTTGGATGGCCTGCGGTCGTAGCGGTTCGGCACACCGTCACCATCGCGGTCGCGCTGGTAGCCCCGCTCAGGCGCTGGCGCCTGACGGTAATGCGGGCCGTTGTCGTAATAGCCTACGGGGTAGGCCACACAACCCGACAGTGCGCCCAGACCGGCAAGACTCAGCAAAAGCACTGAAATTTTTCTCATGTCTTTCTCCTTCGATGTGGTGATTGCGGTGATGGCGATGGTTAAACTTTCCGCACCTTCATTTCAGCGCTGATGCGTGGCCGCAAGGTGTAGGCCAGGCACCCGTCAGGTGAAGCTGGTTACCGGATGTAGGGCACGGAAATCCTGCCGCCCTGTCAAAAAATACAGAACCATGCCTGCCAATCTCTACGCATTGGGTGCGATTGCCCTCTGGGCCCTGCTCGCCTCGCTCGGCGTGTCGCTCAGGCACGTACCACCGTTTTTACTGACCGGGGTGGCGCTGTTGATCGGCAGCGTGCTGGCCCTGCCCTTCGTGGTGAAGGACAAGTCGCAATGGCGCATCCCCGCAGCCACACTGGCACTGGGCGTCTACGGCCTGTTTGGCTTTCACTTTCTGCTGTTCATCGCGCTGCGGCTGGCGCCGCCGGTTGAAGCCAACCTCGTCAACTACCTGTGGCCACTCTTCATGGTGGTACTGGCGCCGCTGTTTTTAAAAGGCGTGCGTTTGCGTGCCCTGCATGTGGTTGCCGCGCTGCTGGGTTTTGCCGGTGCCGCAGTAGCCATTCTGGGCGCCGGCAGCGGCAATGCATCTGCAGCCTGGTCCTGGGGTTACCTGCCTGCGCTTGCGTCCGCATTCATATGGGCGAGCTACTCACTGCTGACGCAGCGCGTGCCGCCTTTTTCAACCGCTGCGGTCGGGCTGTTCGGCCTGGTATCGGGCGTGCTGTCTTTGCTGTGCCACCGGGTGCTGGAGCCGCGGGTCGTTTTGTCGATGCAGGACTGGCTGCTGATCGCGCTGATGGGGCTGGGCCCGTTGGGCGCAGCGTTTTTTCTCTGGGACAAGGCGCTCAAGCTGGGTGATGCGCGGCAGATCGGCATTCTGAGTTACCTCACGCCACTGGCGTCGACGGCCTTGCTCATGGTGGTGAGTGGCAGGCCGCCGAGCTGGAGCATTGCCATTGCAGCGGCGATGATTATTGGCGCAGCCCTGCTGGGCACACGCGTCAAATAGCATGCCCTACTGGCTCAGCAGCAGAGCCGGTTCTTCGCTCTCCAGAACCTTGTTGGCCCAGGCCTGCAGCTTGCCGGCATCGGCGCGCAGGATCTGCTGCTTGACCGCGAGAATCTGCGACGGGTGCATGGAGAAACTGCGCAGGCCCATGCCGAGCAGCAGGCGGGTCATGGTCACGTCGCCAGCCATCTCGCCGCACACACTCACGCCCTTGCCCTGACGGTTGCATTCGGCAATCGTGTCGGCAATCAGGCGTAACACGGCCGGATGGCAGGGGTCATAGAGATGTGACACCGTTTCATCGGCGCGGTCAATGGCCAGCGTGTACTGGATGAGGTCGTTCGTACCTATCGACAGGAAATCAAAGTACTTCAGAAACAGCTTGAGCGTGAGCGCCGCCGCCGGGATTTCAATCATCGCGCCCAGCCGCACGGGACCATTGGCGATGCCCTTGTTGTCCAGCCCCGCACGCGCATGGTCGATCAACGACAGGGTCTGGCGGATTTCGCTTGCGTGCGCCAGCATGGGCACCAGCAGGTTGACGGGCCCGTGCACTGCCGCACGCAGGATGGCGCGTAACTGCGTGAGGAACATCGGCGGGTCGGCCAGGCTCCAGCGAATCGCGCGCAGGCCCAGCGCAGGGTTCAGATGTGTCTCTTGCGCCTTGCCGCGCTCCAGTGGTTTGTCAGAGCCGATATCCACCGTGCGTATCGTCACCGGCAAGCCATGCATGCCTTCAATGGCTTTGCGATAAGCCTGGTATTGCTCTTCTTCACCCGGCAGCTTGCCCAGGCCTTTGGATTCGCGGCCCATGAAGAGGAACTCACTGCGAAACAGGCCCACACCCACCGCGCCGGCGTTGACAGCACCGGTCGTGTCCTCAGGCATCTCGATATTGGCCAGCAGTTCCACACGCTGGCCGTCAATCGTGATTGCGGGCGTGTGCTTGAGACGGTTCAGGCGCTCGCGTTCGAGTTCGCCCTGGCGCTGCTTGAAGCCGTATTCGGCCAGGATGATGGGCGACGGATCAACAATGAGCACGCCGACATCGCCATCGATGATGACCCAGTCGTCCTGCTTGATCAGCTGGCTGGCGCTGCGCGCGCCGACCACCGCCGGGATGTCCATGCTGCGCGCAACAATCGCGGTGTGCGACGTCTTGCCGCCCACGTCGGTGGCAAAACCGGCGAACAGGCTTTGCTTGAATTGCAGCATGTCGGCCGGCGAAATGTCGTGCGCGATCAGCACCAGCGGCACATCCACGGTGTCGTCGAGCAGCAGACCCTGGTTGGCGTCCTTGCGGCTGGAGCCCGCCTGGCGCGCCGGCGGCTGCAGCGGCGAAGGCGCACCCTTCATGCGGCGCAATATGCGTTCAACCACCTGCTCAAGATCGGCCTTGCGTTCGCGCAGGTACTCGTCTTCCATCTCGTCAAACTGGCGGGCAATGGCTTCGTACTGTGTGGTCAGCGCCCATTCGGCGTTGTAGTGGCGCTCGGAGATCCAGTGCTTGACGCCGCTGATGAGCTGCTCGTCCTGCAGCAGCATGAGGTGCACATCCAGCAACGCGGCAAGCTCATGCGGTGCGTCTTTGGGCAGGTCATGCTGGAGCCGCGTGATCTCTTCCATCACCGCATTGCGCGCCACACGCACACGCGTGATTTCTTCATCGGTCTTGTCGGGCTCAACAAAATAATGGGCAACGTCAGCCCGGCTGGACGCCACCAGCACGGCACGGCCAATCGCGATACCCCGCGATACAGCCAGACCGTGAACGCTGAAAGTCAAGCGTAGCCTCCAGCGGAGAAATGCGAGCTCGAGCCGCGGAACCGGCTTCGCCGGGCCGCAGGCGGGGCGGCCCCCAAGGGGCTGGAGTCCGCGGCTCCAAAGCTGCCTGTGCAGCTTTGGACGGACGACAGGGACGAAGCCTCCGGCGAGTCGCGGCCTGCAAGGCCCCGGGAGCTACACGAAGTGAGCGAACGTGGGGGCCACATGCTTACTCACCTTCTCCGAATTTGTCCGCGATTAACGCCAGCAAGGCATCCATGGCCACCCGCTCATCCGGCCCGTCGGTTTCAATCAGCACCGTGCTGCCCATGCCTGCCGCAAGCATCATCACGCCCATGATGCTTTTGGCGTTAACGCGGCGCTCGCCCTTGCTCATCCAGACTTCGCAGGCAAAACTGCCCGCCAGTT
>JAZKCB010000292.1:0-1653 GCA_040388335.1 Pseudomonadota bacterium
GGACGGCGTCACGGTCAACGTGCTGATTCCGGGCCGCATCGATACCGAACGTGTGCGCCTGACCGATGAAGCCGTCGCGCAAAAGGACGGCATCACGGTTGAAGAAGCCAAGCGCCGCTCAACTTCGATGATTCCCATGGGCCGCTACGGCGCGCCGGCAGAGTTTGGCGCACTCGCGGCATTTGTCGCCAGTGTGCCCGCAAGCTACATGACGGGCAGCATGCTGCGCTGCGACGGCGGCAATATTCGCTCGGTCTGATTTTTCTGATGGCTTCTTCTGCACTTGAGCTCAGGCACGCCATACGGCGCGGTGACTATACCGGGCTGACGACGGGGCGTGCGCCCGGTCATGTGCAGGCCAACCTGGTGGTGTTGCCCAAAGCGCATGCGCAGGATTTTCTGGCGTTCTGTGGGTTGAATCCTTTTGCCTGCCCTGTGCTGGGTGTGGGCGAGGCCGGCAGCCCGCGCATTCCGGCGCTGGGCATGGACCTGGATGTGCGCACTGATCTTCCCGGATATCACATCCACAGGTCCGGTTCAGCACCTGAAGAAGTGATCGACATTTCTTCAGTCTGGCGCGAAGACCTGGTGGCTGTCGCGATTGGCTGCTGGTTCTCGATGGAAGACGCGCTGCTGCAAGCCGGTGTGCGTCTGCGCCATGTCGAACTGGGCATACAGGGGCCGTTGTTCGTGACGAACGTGCAGACGCGCCGCAAAGGCGTGTTTGGCGGGCCTCTGGTGGTGTCGATGCGGCCGTTTGCCAAAGAGTCGGTGGATATGGTGCGTGACATCACAAGCCGGTTTTCACGCGTGCATGGCGGGCCGTGGCACGCAGGTGATCCTGTCGCGCTGGGCATTGCAGATATCAGCAAACCCGACTTTGGCGAGGTGCTGTTGCCGCTACCCGAAGAAGTCCCCATGTACTGGGGCTGCGGCCTGACGGCGACGGTTGCGCTGCAAAAGTCGGGCATTGATTTTTTCATCACGCATGCACCCGGCAAGATGCTGGTGACAGACTGCCTCAATGCATCTCTTGAAATACAACCGGAAAGCACGTTCGCATGAACCCCACTTTCAGCCAGCTCAAACTCTCGCACACAGGCGCGCTGCAACTGCTCAATGCCGCGATTGAAAAGGCCGTGGCCATGAAGCAGCCGCAGTGCATCGCCATCGTTGACGATGGCTGCAACCTGCTGGCTTTTGTGCGTATGGACGGCGCCAAGGTGCTGTCTGAGAAGTCCGCCATTCACAAGGCCATGACGGCCGCATCCAGCCGCGTGCCGACGGGCAATACTGAAGAAGGTCTGGCTGCAAAACTCGCGGCGGCTACCGGCGGGCTCACGACAAATCTCAAGGGCGGCCTGCCCATCATTGTTGACGGCCAGGTCATAGGCGGCATAGGTGTGGGCTCGGGCACCGGCGACCAGGACTGCGAGGTCGGCAACTTTGCACTGGCGGCCTTTCCCGGTGCGCAGACTTTCAAATTCGACTGATTCACCCAGGCCATCATGAACATCAACCCCGATTCCTTTCTCGACTTTCGCGATGTCTGGCTCGCCTACAACGAAGACTTGCTGGCGCAGCAAAAGTTTGCCGTTGAGGCGATTGACCTCAAGGTGCGGCAGGGCGAGTTCATCGCCATCGTCGGGCCAT
>JAZKCB010000293.1:0-7736 GCA_040388335.1 Pseudomonadota bacterium
ACGGCAAGGAATTCGGCGACCCGCACCTGGTGCCGCTGTCACGGCAGGCCGTGGAAATCCTGAAAGGCCTGCACGGCTACACCGGACACGGCGTCATGGTGTTCCCAGGTGAGCGCAGCCACGAGCGGCCCATTTCCGAAAACAGCGTGCGCACGGCGCTGATCACCATGGGCTATACCTCGGACATCCACACTTGGCACGGATTTCGGGCGACTGCACGCACCATGCTGGCCGAGCGCCTGGACATCGACCCACTGATCATCGAGGCCCAGCTGGCCCATGCGGTGAAGGATGCGAACGGTCGAGCCTACAACCGGACCCAGTACTTGAATCAGCGACGAAACATGATGCAGGTTTGGGCCGACTATCTCGACAAGCTGGCGGCCGGCCGGGATGTCATTCCGCTGCGGGCAGCATGAGCGACCTGACTCGGCTGCTTTGCGCTGCCTTGGTCATCCCTCAATGGCAGTGCGAGCCGCCGGCCTTGTTGTCGCGATGACAGCCGTTCTTGTCGGTGCCTCCCGAGTGGGCCAGGACCAGGCCAGAGGCCAGCAGCAGGGCGATAGCGATGATCTTTTTCATTGTGTCTCCTTCGGAATCCCCGCGGGTTGCGGGGCTGGCGCCACTGTGGCACCTAACAGGCCGCGGCACATCCTCCGATTAGAGGAGGCGTCAACTGGGCGCACCTGTCACCATAAGCCTCAAACATTGAGGTGAATCACCTGTCGAATACTCTGTCCTAGGAGTCAGCATGAAAGCGACGACCGCCATCGCAACCATCTGCATCGCCTTGACCGGCTGCGCAGCGCCCAGCAAGCAGCCGATCTGGTCTGAATCCAGCAGCGCCGCCACTCACCCGGATGTCGTACAGCAAAAGCAGGTAAGCCAGGCGGAGCGAGATCTTGCCCGCTGCAGAATGCAAAGCGCCATGTTGCCCGGCCCGGCGCCGCGTCAATACATTCCAGGCATCACGCCGAATGCCATGGCCCCAGGCGCTGCCGGCCAGGATCTGGGTGCAGCCATGCAGAGCGCCGCCACCCAGATGCAGTTCATGGACGACTGCATGAAATCGATGGGCTACAGCCGATAAACCCAGCCCACCCACCGGAGAGCGCCGCGGTACCTGCCCTGGTTATCAAGTAGATCACGCTATGTCACTGTGTGCTGGCGGTGTGGACAAGGTGGAAAACCTGCAGTGGCTGACTGTTGTTGACCATCGCACTAAGACGCGCCAGGATTTGCGGGTGTGTCGATATTTGAGGAAGATTCCGCAGGAGGAACTGGATCCGCACCCACGCGGCCCGTGGGGCTTGAAGGAGGGCGAGTGATGGCTACCAGGAAAATTGGCAGAGATGCTGAAACGGGATTGTTCAAATCGGTAAAGGCAGCTGAAAAAGACAAAAAGGGCTCGATCGTGGAAACCATCAAGACCCGTCCCGCTAAACCGCCTCCGAAAAAGAAAAAACCCTAGTCGAGTATGGTTACTCACCCGATCCATGTGACGCGCGACGGCTATAGGGGTTCAAACCCCAGCAAGCGTGCGAAAGCGAATGAAATAAATCGCATTGCCTCCGAACTGGAGCAGTACATCAATGGATTGCTGGCTGTCCAAGAGCAGTCGATACAGATGTACATCTATGACCAGATCGCTCAAGCAACGAATACCCCTGTGGCAATCGTCCGCAAGCTCTGCATGGCAATTGACGGTGGCAGTAACGGCTTTACGGCAATCAAGCCGGGCTTGACCTACGAACAGGCCATGGCTGAGATGAAGGCCAAGTGAAAACCGAGTTCGCCCTGCTACTGACCTACGAGAAGCCGGTGATGACCCTCGAACAGGTCGCCGGGTTGATGGGGTTGGCCCCAAGGACGCTGGAAAACAATATCTACGCTCAGAAGTGCCCTATCCCGATGTTCAAACTGGGCAACAAGTGGCATGGCCACATCACGGACGTTGCGGGCTACATCGACGAGCAGCGAGCGGCTGCTGTCAAATTGCTGCAGAGCGACTCGCGGAGCACATGACTGACTCTGACTCGCTGGTGTACTCGGTGGACGATGTGGCGAAAATTCTTTGCTGCGAGCCGGCAACTGTTGCCACTCACTTGTCGACCGGCTACCTTCCGGGGCTCAAGTTTGGCCGCAGCTGGGTGATTCCCGTGGGGGCGTTCGTCCAGCGCATCAACGAGCTCGCGATGTCCCAGGCTGCCGAACAGCGAGCAATTCGAGGACGGCCGCACGTCGCTAACCCCATAGCGCCCAAGACGAAGTCACGCCGGCGTGTGCCACCGGTTCTTCCATCTCTCTAGGATCGAGTGCATCGCTCGTCAACGTGCGTTTACCGATACAGGTTTATGGAAAGACCCCAAACTCCACCAGATCAGCAAGGCGGCTCGGTACCGGGTCTTTCTCTGCGGCTACTTGCAGCGCCCAGGCCTCCCAGGCCTTGAGCTCAGGTAGCTGCGACATGCCCGCTTGGCGCATCACATCCGCAACGTAGGCGCGAATTTGTTGCGCTTGCTGCCAGTGGGAGGCCTCTTTGAACAATGTGTTTTGTCGCTGGGCTTCTTCCGCTTTGGCTCGTGCCTCTTGCTCTAGGCGGCGATTAATTTCCTCTTGACGGGCTCGCTCCTCCGCCAGAACTCTCTGTTCCACGGCCTCTTTACGGCCGTACTCACGGCCTCTCACGACATCCTCGTAAAGGTGAATATAGGCTTCGTTTAAGCGATCTTCAATCCGTTGGTGTTCGGTATCTACAAACTGAAATTCTGAGCGAAAACGGAAGTTGATAACCAGCGCCAATTTACCAGCGGGATTGCGTTCTCGAATGGCAAAGCTCATCCAAGTGGTCTCAAGCTCAATTGCTGGAAATCCGTCAAAGCGATTGATGCCCACAGTACAGCTTCTTTGCTTCGCAGCGAAAAGCAGGGAGTTGGCAACCGCCAGAGCTCTTTCATATGTCGAAGAGGTCACACGAAAGCACGATTTGTGGTGCCTCGGGGTCAGCATTCCGTTGGAAAATTGAAGTGCAGCTAACGCTCCCAGATCAGGCCCTCGAGACAAACCTCTTGACGCTCTGGATTTCGCTCTCTCGCGTTCTTCAAGGTGCTTTGCGTATGCCTTAGCAGTGGAGATCAGCTGATCGCGAAACGGAGATAGGGTCGTGTGCCAACGTGTTGGCTTTGGGTCAACGACAATTCGGTACTCCGCGAGCTGTTCGAGTGCTCGCCTTTCTCCCAACCAAATTTCATCCTCAGGGCGTTTAAATTCCAATGCTGGTCTTGGCGGAGGCCGACATACAAACGTGGTTCGTTCGGCCTCTTCCGGTAGTTCTGTTCGAGTGACTACCTGGCCAGCTTCAACGCGCGCCCAGTGACCAACCTTGGGCAGAGGAATATTCATCGCCTTGCAGACCTTGCGGATGCCGTTGTCGGACATGCCGTACTTCTCGCCCAGCTTGGTCAACGGGGTGGACCACACCTCGTCGTAAAGTGCCACCCTTTCAAATCGAATTTCCATACGCGCTCCTAGAAACCCAGAAGATGAACATCCCGCCGTTCGTCGGAATACGTTGCCGATGCGAGTTCATACTTGATTGTTTTAATAAAAGGATTACACTTATTCCACAGTAATCATGTGAATAGTATGACAAAAAAAGAGCTAGAAGAACTAAGAGGTCGGGGCCGGCCACCATTGCCTGAGGCAGAAAAAGCGATAAACGGGTCAATTCGGCTAACCCCATCTAGGTGGGCGAAATTACGCCGGCTGGGCGCCGGGTGGCTGGGCAAAGCAATCGATAGGGCGAAAGAGCCAAAGGAATAACCGCTATACCCTGCGGCGGTTGATGCAGGGCACAAAAGGCGACGGCCAAGGTGGTGGAACACCTTGACCGTCTGACCAGTTTGATCGAGAAGGGATCATATGGCTACCAATACTTTAAACCATTCGCAACCATCAACCGAGCAGGTTCTGGCTGCAGTCTATCAAGTGCTTCGGAATGATCCAGAGACGCTTGCAAAAGTTCAATCGGCCTTGGAACCAAAATCCGAAGAGCAAACCTGTAGCAAAGATGATGGCCCGATATGGCTCAGAATCACGCCGACGGTGCAACGCAACTATGAACGGCGCGGAGTTTTTCTGCAGTTCAGACCAAGCCGCGCTGCCAAGATATTGCCGAGCGGAGCAATCGTGTTTTACGTCACGGTGGAGCAGGCAGAGGAGATCATGACAGATGCGCATGAGCAGCGCTGGAGGAGCGATGCACCGCGAGGGGAGGGCGCTGCCTTTTCCTCGTTATTTAGAGGCTTAAGGCAGGAAATGGCCGAAGAGAAATTTCGAGGTTGCATCGAATTTCCTGGAGCGGAGAAGGTTGATGCAGAGCGTCGTGGTGCTTCAGCACTGTTGAAAGTCGGCCAGCTTGTTGACGTTTGGGTTGATGATAAAAAACGCGCCGGCCGCGCAGCGATCATTGAGAAATACGGCCCGAAGATCGTTGATAGTGTTGATGGAGGATATGTGGAGAAAGACAAAAGAGTCAACTATTGCAACGGCTACGTAGTGGTGCATGACGACGGTCAAAAATTCTTTTACTACGCACATCAACTCGCACCTGTAGGCGAACGCTACGGGCATTTGCGGTTGGTTAAGTAGGTAGGTAGGCTCCACGGGCTACTTGTCAGCCATGCGCTGATCTCTCAATCCCATTGCCCTATGGTATGGGCTAGACCGGAAGCTATCAAGGTTCTACAGGAGAGGAAATGAGCAAAAACAGTAAAGATAAGGCAGAAGAAGAAAATTTTTCTGATGGTTTGATTCCAGAGTTAAATCCGGAATTCAGTAGTAAATGGCGTGATTCTCCCTCCGAAGAATTGGCCGCATCTCAAAAAACAGAGCCTCAGTACATTCAAGAATATCTTCGTGCTGATGTGTGGTTCAATTTTTTTGATCCTTATAAGAGCCTTATCGGAACAGCGAAGCCAAAATTTGTCAATTTTGACGGAACGTCTCTGATTTTCCAGAGAGAGGTAGATGCTCAGCGACTGTTGGACTTGGCCATAGAGGCTGCCAACGAGTACTTGAACGCTCGCAGTCCAGTGGATTTAATTTCGGACGACGCTTGGAATGAATCTCTAATGATGGCAAAGCAATTAGTACGAGGGCTTCGGAATAGCATTCCCTTTGAAAGGATCACTTTCGTCGATTGGCAGGGAGTGCCTGTAGAAAAAATTGACCCAAATGAAGTTGATGCTTTGGCTTTGGGAAAAATTTACTGCGAAGTGCTGAGTAATCCGACAGTTCGGAAAAGGGGTAGGGAAATTGAGCGGCGCGAATGCCGTCAAATGTTATGCCTGCTGAGTCTGCGAGAGATCGATACGGCGCTGATGTACCTCAACCATCCCAGGAATGAATCGATATCCATTGGATTGAAAAGCGCGATTGAAGCGACCGTAGCTTTGGTCAGAGCCTACTCGCTCAGACCAGAAGGTGCTGCAGAAGCCGAGCGTCCAAAAACAAAAATAACACTTTCAAATCGTGCTGAAATCAGCGCGTACGCGTTAGAGGTGAGAAACGCTCGGCGATATGCCGCGCAGGATTGGGCCTGGAACGAGTGGTTGCGGATTGGTGAGTCTCAATACGGAAACAACAAATCGGAGTTCGCGCGAGACTTTGTCGTCCCGAAGGTGAGAACGATATTTGAGACAGCCGCAGGTAAGCCGCTTGAGGTGGGTCAGAAACAAGTCGTGGAGGTGTGGCTTAAGGCCCCTCGTGCCGGGAGAAGCACCTCATGAAACACTTTGATTTCTTCAATCCTTTTGTCGATGCGATACCAGAGTGGCCTTTCCGGCGCCTTAGCCAGGTGGCTTATCGCGCGAGTGCGTCAGTTCGTCATTTGTCGATAGACGAATTGCAGAGATGCGCAGATTTGATCGAGCGAGCGATCGACGAAGAAAGAGAGCTTTACGTAGAAATTGAAACCGACAGATATGTCGCAGGTATCGTGTCGAGGGGCGGCTGGGAACTCAGGTATGCCCCTACTGACAATTTTCCAGTCACTGATTCATCGGTGAGATGGCTTTTAAACAATTGGCCAGCAGACGCTGATGAGCACCCTGATATTCCCAGCCCCGATGACTATGCGGACACCGACGCGCTCCAGGATGCCATCGATTACGATCATATTTTTAGCGTCGGCGGCTCACCTGTGCCGCAGCCCAGCATTTGTTTTGCGGTTTTATCGCTCATGAAAGTTGAAGCTGCTCTGCGGTTCCTGGGATGGTCTAAAGGCAATAGGTGGTTAGGCGCATCAGCAAAAACGAACGTCGCGGTCGCTGGTGACGAGGCGCTCGAGGCGCTCGAGGCGCTGTGGTGTAGCCAACGGATGATGGGAATCGAGCGTGAGGAAGCGACGAAAGCCACGACACCCGCGCCGCCCGTCGATCGCCGTGCGGAAGCCCGCCGTCGGGGAACGGCAGCCCGAAACTTGCGACTAGCGGAGGCACAAGCCTGGACGCGTGACAAGTGGATCAATGAATCTGCCAGCTACGACAGTAAGGCTGATTTTGCGCGAATCTACGTGAATTTGATTGCTGCTGAGTTTCAGCGCGCAAACGGTGAGCCACTTCGAGTGACCGATCGCACTATCAGTGAAGTTTGGTTGGCAGGTATCGATTAGGCGGGCCACCGGTTTGCTTCAGAAAGGAAGCAAACAGGCCGGTTTGCTAAGCGTTGCTAGCAAACCGGTGATGACAAAGATGGAGTAGATAAACATGATTCGTCCAAGCCCAGCCGCTACCGCGCTGGTACAGATTGGACGAACATGGCGACATCATCAACGGCACAGGGGGCCGACCAAAAGCCCCAACAAGCTCACGCAACCCAAGCGGCAAACGCCGTCCGCCGCCGCGACTGGGATACCGCATCGCGGCACTTCACCCAGGCCGCCACGGCCCTACCTCCTGACCCGCACGGCTCCGTCACAGCGACAGAGTTGATCTTGCGGCGACAGGCGCGCGTCGCCGAATCCATGCACAAGCGCATGCAGTACTTCGGCCTGGAGCGTGCGTTCGTCATTCCCGAGGGAGCCCGGTGATGGCTGCTCCTACTCCAATTCGGCGAAATCGCCAAACGGTGCAATGCTTCACCAAGATTTGCCGTCGCGGCTCGCCCAGACTGGCGGGCATGACACCAGCCAGCAGCAATGTACGCGCATTTGTCCGGGATTCCGTCCGGCCCTCCGCTCAACACTTCCTCCTCGTCCAAAAGGAGCCGGTATGAGCCAGCCAAGTGCGGTACACGCCACCGATCAAAAACCCCAATACGCCCGCGCCACCGCCGCGGCCCAGCATCTATGCATCGGCAAAAGCACCCTCTGGCAGTGGTGCGGATCTGGGCCAGGCAGTCGCCCAGGGTTCCCGAAGCCCATCAAGGCCGGGCCCAAGGTCTCGCTTTTCAATATCACCGCCATCGAGGCCTACTTGAAAGCCCAGGCAGAGCAGGTGTCGCCATGAGGCATGCGGAAGTAAAGCGTTTTAATGGACTTGCGGCGGCAAGGTTGGGAGAGTAGGGGCCATGACCACGCCACCACTCACGCCAGCAGCCGGCGATCTGCGCGACTTCCCACACACGCCGGTTTACCGTGCTCGCCTGTTCGCGTCCGAGTTCCATGCACAGGCGACGGACGCCGAATGGCGCGCCGGCCTGACCTTGTGGGTGAAGTCCTGGGACCAAGTCCCTGC
>JAZKCB010000294.1:0-28827 GCA_040388335.1 Pseudomonadota bacterium
CCATGAGGTATTTGAGCCTCCATCTCACAGTCTGACGCAAGCTGGCACGTGCGTTGCAATAAGAGGAGGGACGGCATGTGCCGTGACCCTACTGGAGATTGCCATGACGACCAGCGTTCTTGTTTCCCCCGAACAACTCTCAAGCATGATGGGCACCGAGAAGGTGGTCATCATCGACACCCGCGACGCCGACACCTACGCAGCCGGCCACCTGCCGGGCGCAGTGAACATGCGCGAAATTTTCACTTTTCTGGCGACATCCACCGCCGAAGGCCTGACCGCACTGAAGTCAACCTTTGCAGAACATTTCGGCGCGGTCGGCCTGTCGGGCGCCGAGACTGCCGTGTTTTATGAAGATGCCCTCAACAGTGGTTATGGCCAGTCATGCCGCGGTTATTACCTGCTGACCTGGCTCGGTTACCCCAATGTAAAAGTACTGAACGGCGGTTTCTCCGCGTGGATGGCCCAGGGCCTGCCTGTCAGCACTGAAGCTGCCGCCCCCACTGCCGCAAGCTTTCCGGCCGACCTGCCCATGAGTGACGTGATGCTGACCAAGGACGATGTGGTCGCAGCGCTCAATACCGACGTGGCCTTGCTGGACGTGCGCGATATCGACGAGTGGACAGGTGAAAGCTCCTCGCCCTACGGCAAGGACTTTGCGCCGCGCAAGGGCCGTCTGCCGGGTGCGAAGTGGATTGAGTGGTACCGCTTCATGAAGCCTTCTGCACAGGGCCCGGTATTCAAGTCGCCGCTGGAAGTGCAGGCCGAATGCGCCACCGCAGGCATAGGGACCGACGACACCGTTTACCTCTACTGCTTCAAGGGCGCGCGCGCTTCCAACACATTCCTGGCGCTGAAACAGGCCGGGTTTTCTGATGTGCGCATGTACTTCGGCTCATGGAATGAATGGTCGCGCGACGATTCGCTGCCGATTGAAACCGATGCGCCCGTCATGAAGGCCCAGCGGCCTGCATTGGCCCTTGCTGCCTGATCAAGCCACTCCCATTCAATACCAAAGGAAACGTTTTCATGTCCGCTGACACCCTGACTGCAGCCACCGCACCGACCACGGTCAAGGCTTACCTCAAACCCATTGACGCGACCGGCCTGTCGGCCTTCGCTGCCAAGGGCAAAGCCAACCCTGCATCACGCGGGACCAACAAGGTCCACACCGTGATGCAGGGCATGTACCGCTCGCTCAGTTATGTCGGCGAGCACCAGCCTGTGGTGGTTGATGAACCGCTGCACCTGTTCGGGGAAAACACGGCACCAGCACCTGGCGAGATCGTGCTGTCAGGCCTGGGCGGTTGCCTGGCTGTGGGCATCACGGCGGTGGCCACATGGAAGCAGGTCAGGCTCAGCAAGCTGGAGATCTTCATGGAAGGCGACATTGGCAACCCTGCAGCCTGGGGTGCAGGCGGCGCGCTCAAGGAAGCCAAAGACATGGGTTTCCAGGCGATTCGTGTGAAGGTGGTGGTTGAGGGCGATGCGAGCCGCGAAGTGCTGGATGAAATCGTCCAGCATGCGAATTTTTATTCGCCGGTTGCCAACAGCATGCGCAATCCGATTCCCTTTGAGATCACCACGGCCTGAAGGCAGACCTGCATTACCGGAGTTTTTTATGGAAGTCCTGGACCGCGTCCCATCACATCCTGCTGCCGAAGACTGTTCGACCGAGTCGGCCGCAGAAGCGCTGGTCCGGTCGGTCAGAGAACTGGCCGATGGCCCGCTGGCCGAACTGGCGGAAGACATCGACCGCCGGGGCATTTACCCGAAGTCCGTGTTGCAGCGTCTGGGCGAGTTGGGAGCGTTAAGCGCCCATATCGCATCAGACGGCAAACCTGCGGACTATGGCCTTGCGATCAGGGCGATGACCGAAGTGTCGCGCGTCTGCGGCGCCACCGGATTCATGGTCTGGTGCCATGAGGTGTGCGGCACCTATATGGAGCAATCTGGCAACCCGGAGCTCTCAGGCGAAAGGCTGGCATTGCACAACAGCGGATTGACGCTGGGTGCCACCGGCATGTCCAACCCCATGAAGACTTTTGCCGGCATAGAAACCCTGCTGCTGCACGCACGCAAGACGGATGGCGGCTGGCTCGTCAACGGCACCTTGCCGTGGGTCAGCAACCTGGGCCCAGACCACTACTTTGGCGCCGTCGCCGATGTGGAAGGAAGCGCAGCGGAGGGCGCGACGAAATCAGAGGTCATGTTCATCGTGCATTGCGATGCACCGGGTGTCGAACTTCGCAATTGCCCCTCGTTTTCAGCGATGGAGGGCACCAACACATGGGCAGTTCGGCTGACCGACTATTTCGTCGGTCAGAAGGACCTGATTGCCGATCCGGTCCGCCCCTTCATAGGCCGCATACGCGCTGCGTTCATCCTGCTGCAAACCGGCATGGGCCTGGGCGTAGCGCAGGGCGCCATCGACTCCATGTGGAAAGTTGAACGCCAGCTCGGCCACGTGAACGAATTTCTTGAAGACCGGCCGGATGCCCTGCAGGCTGAACTTGATGACCTGACGGCACGCATCATGGCTCTGGCGAAAACGCCTTTTGGCCAGGAGAAGGCCTTCCTGATCGATGTGCTCGATGCGCGTGCCCATGCATCCGAGCTGGCCTTGCGCGCAGCCCAGTCGGCGCTGTTGCACCAGGGTGCGCGCGGCTACCTGATGACGTCCGACGTGCAGCGCCGGGTGCGCGAGTCACACTTTGTGGCCATCGTCACGCCGGCCATCAAACATTTGCGCAAGGAAATCGCGCGCCTGAGTGCCGAGGAGCAACCGGCATGAGCATGCCCGTCAAAGCGTGGGAACTCTTCATCTGCCGCGCCTGCGGCCTGATTTATGACGAGGAAAAAGGCGACGCAGACAGCGGGCTGGCAGCGGGTACGCGGTTTGCCGATATTCCTGATGACTGGGCCTGTCCGCTGTGCGGTGTGAGCAAGTCCGACTTTGATCCTTACGTCATGGAAGCACCGGCGCGCAGTACGCGGCGTACCGCTATGTCACGAAGGGCAGCATCGCGGTATGGCGTTGGCACACTCATTGTCGGCGCCGGCCGCGCGGGCTGGCAGATGGCCGAGGCCTTGCGCGCACGCGACGCCAGCATGCCCATCACCATGGTGACCAACTGCAACGGCGACGTGTATGACAAGCCCATGCTCTCGGTGGCCATGAACCGCGGCATCAGGCCGGACAAACTGCCACGCGAAACGGGCGCTGCAGCCGCAAGCCGCCTGAATGTCAGCCTGCTTTCGCATACCCATGCGATACGCATCACGCCGGCAAGCAGGCAGTTGCGCACGACACGCGGCACGTTGCGTTACAGCCAACTCGTTCTGGCACACGGCGCTGAAGCCCGCCTGCCGTCGCCATTTCCTTCAGCGCTGTGCTGGCGCATCAACCACCTGCAAGCCTATGCCAAGTTCCGCGCGGCGCTGGGCGAAGTGCCGCAGCGCGTCGCCGTGGTTGGTGCCGGCCTGATTGGGTCCGAGCTCGCCAACGATCTGGCGCTCGGTGGACATGAGGTGGTGCTACTTGACATTGCGACGAGGCCGCTGGCCACAAGCCTGACAAAAGACCAGTCGGCACAATTGCTTGCTGCCTGGTCGTCTTTGCCCATCCGGTTTATCGGCGGCGTGCAGGTCGCCAGCATCGATGCCGGCTCAGATGGCAAAGTCCTCAAAACCGTGTGTAGCCAGACGCTGGCCGTCGATCACATCATCGTGGCATCTGGCTTGCAGACACCGCAACGCCTTGCGGCAAGCGCGGACCTCGCATGGGCCAACGGGATCGCGGTTGACGCCAAAACGCTTGCAGCAAGCGCAGAAGGAATATACGCATTGGGCGATTGCATTTCCATCGACGGGCAGGTGAGCCGGTACATAGAGCCGATAGGCCGCCAGGCGAAAACGATTGCCGGGGAGATCACCGGGAAATCTGACTCGCCCTATCAACAACGACCTGTTCCCTTGCGCATCAAGACGTCTTCGTTGCCCTTCACGCTTTAGGCCGGCATGGGGCGGACCCCGGGCTCGCCGACCATGTCTTTATGGACCCCGTACGGCACCTGTTTTCATGAAGGAATTTAATTTTCTTCAATCTGCACCCATCAACCAGCTCTATAGTGGAAGGCAGTACAGGAGCCAGAATTGAACGCGCCCATCTCATCCCCGCAAAACGAAATCCTCCAGAGAGCGGAGCGGCAGTCACAGGTTGTGCAGGCCCTCACAGCTGTATTGCCGGGGCATGCGCTGCTCTGGAACAGCGAAGACACGACGCCCTATGAATGCGACGGCCTGACGGCCTACCGCGAGCGCCCGCTGGTCGTGGCGCTGCCTGAAACCCATGCACAGGTGCAGGCGGTCCTCAAGACCTGCCACGCACTGGACGTGCCGGTGGTGGCACGCGGCGCAGGTACAGGGCTGTCCGGAGGGGCAATGCCGCACAGGCTCGGCGTCACCCTGAGCCTTGCAAAGTTCAACCGCATATTAAAGCTGGACCCGATCGGCAGAACAGCGCTTGTGCAGGGTGGTGTGCGCAACCTGGCCATCTCTGAAGCAGCCGCACCACACGGCCTTTATTACGCACCGGACCCATCAAGCCAGATCGCCTGCACCATAGGCGGCAACGTCGCTGAAAACTCCGGCGGCGTGCATTGCCTCAAATACGGGCTGACAGTTCACAATGTGCTCAAGGTCAAGGGCTTCACGATTGAAGGCGAGGAAGTCGAGTTCGGTGGCGATGCATTGGATGCGTCAGGCTACGATCTGCTCAGCATCGTCATCGGCAGCGAAGGCATGCTGGCGGTGACAACGGAAGTCACCGTAAGGTTGATCCCGAAACCGCAACTTGCGCGTTGCATCATGGCCAGCTTTGACGACCTGCGAAAAGCAGGCGATGCAGTGGCTGCGGTCATTGCGGCAGGCATCATTCCTGCAGGACTGGAGATGATGGACAAGCCCATGACCATTGCGGTGGAGGATTTTGTACATGCCGGTTATGACCTGACGGCCGAAGCCATCCTGCTTTGCGAAAGCGACGGCACGGTTGAAGAGGTCGAAGAAGAAATCAGCCGCATGAGCGACGTGCTCGTGCGATGCGGGGCCACCGCCATTGCAGTCAGCCAGAATGAAGCCGAACGCCTGCGCTTCTGGAGCGGCCGCAAGAACGCCTTCCCGGCATCGGGCCGTATCAGCCCTGACTACATGTGCATGGACTCGACAATCCCGCGCAAACGACTGGCCGACATCCTGCTGGCCATTGCGGAGATGGAGAAAAAATACAGCTTGCGCTGCGCCAATGTTTTTCACGCCGGTGACGGCAACCTGCATCCGTTGATCCTCTTCGATGCAAACGACGCAGACCAGTTGCGGCGCTGCGAACTCTTCGGTGCGGACATCCTTGAAACCAGCGTGGCCATGGGCGGCACTGTGACTGGCGAGCATGGTGTCGGCGTTGAAAAACTCAATTCGATGTGCGTGCAGTTCTCGGCTCAGGAGAACGAGCAGATGTTCGGCGTCAAGCGTGCATTTGATGCGAAAGGGCTGCTCAATCCGGGCAAGGTGATTCCCACACTCAACCGCTGCGCGGAGTACGGAAAAATGCTGGTGCGCGGTGGCCAAATCGCGCATCCGGATCTGCCCAGGTTCTGACAATGCAGGCACTGCGCGGACTGGCCTGGCTTCTTGCCTTTCAATCCCTGGGCGAATTGCTTGCACGCGGTTTGAAGTTACCCTTTCCAGGCCCAGTGATCGGCATGATTTTGCTGCTGTTTGCGCTGCGCTGGCGACGGGTGCGCGAGCCTGTGAATGTGTGCGCCGACTTCATTTTGGTGCACCTTTCGTTACTCTTTGTGCCTGTCGGGGTGGGGGTGATGACCCATCTGTCACTCGTCAGCCAATACGGTTTTCGTATGCTCGCGGTGATTGTGCTGTCGACCATCGCCGGACTTGCCGTGACAGTGCTGAGCCTTCATTGGCTGCGCGCCCCGACGGAAGACGCATTGCAGGAGGATGGCGATGCCCCGCTTTGTTGAGCTTTGGGTCTACCTTTCAGCCACACCGCTGTTCGGACTGACAGCCACCCTGGTGGTGTATGTGATTGCGCAGGCAAGCTATGCGCGGCTGCAGCAGGCTCCCTGGGCCAACCCTGTTCTGTGGACGGTCGTGGTTCTGGCAGGAGGGCTGCTGGCGACTGGTGTGCCCTATCCGACCTACTTTGCGGGGGCGCAATTCATTCACTTCCTGCTGGGACCAGCTGTGGTGGCCCTGGCCTGGCCGCTCTGGCAACGTCGCGAAGAGTTGCGCAAGCGATGGGGACGCCTGCTCGTTGCCTCGCTTCTGGGCGGGACTACCGCCAGTGGTTCCGCCTTGCTGTTGGCCTGGGCCATGGGCCTGCCAATGGAGGTCACACTGTCGCTTGCACCCAAGTCCGTCACAGCGCCGGTGGCCATGGGCATCGCAGAGAAGATAGGCGGCATTCCAGCACTGGCAGCGGTGTTCGCTGTGATTACCGGCCTGGTGGGGGCGCTGTCGGGCAAGTACCTGTTTGCCCTGCTACGCATACCGACCGACCGCGGTGGCTGGTCGGCGAGGGGTTTTGCCATGGGCACAGCGGCACACGGGCTTGGCGCGGCACGCGCCCTGCAAGTCGATGCGGACGCCGGTGCCTATGCCGGTCTCGCGCTGGGCGTGCAGGTCGTGCTTGCATCCCTGCTTATACCGCTGGCCTTCCGGCTTCTGGCCCCCTAGACCGGCTGGACGGCTTTGACAACGCCGGGTACTTTGGCAATGGCGCCAAAGAGAATCTCACCGGCCAGCTGGCCCCCCTCTTCAATGACCAGCTTGCCGTAGCGTATGGTGCCGGTGACTTTGCCGGTCGAATAAATCACCAGCTTCTGGCGTACTGTCAAATTGCCGTTGAACTCCCCGCGGATCTCGGCGACGTCAATTTCTGCGGAGCCCTTGAAGGCACCCTGCTCGGAAATCTGGATCACGCGCGAGTCCATCGTTGCTTCTACCGTGCCTTCCACCACGAGGGTGTCGCAATCGGTAATCTCCACACCCTTGAGCTTGATGTTGGGGCCTACCGTCAGCTTGCTGCCGCCCTCGCCTGCACTCGTGACCGACGACGCAGGCTGCGTTACGGCACTGTCAGGCTGAGCCTTCACAGCCTGTGCGCTGGAAGCCGCACTGTTGTTCAGGGCTCCGGAACCGGCATTGACGTTGTAACCATTGGTCGCGCCATGCTGCCTCAGCGTGCCGGGCCCGCCCAGCGTTTCATTGTCGCGTTTGCCGAAAAAGGGTGTTGCCATGTGACTTCCTTAAAAAAGAGAAGGCATAGTACGTCTGCGCCCTGATTAAAACGTGCGAGCAATGCAAGAAAGGTAACGAAATTAATTCTTACATCGCCGTTCTTCAGCCCTAAAAAATACAAGTCGATATAGTCCTGCTCACATGGCCTACACACTCAAAATTTTCACCGCCGATGATGTGAGTGCAGCCGAGCGGGCCGGTGCGGAACAGCGATTTCGCAGCGCGCTCGACAACGCCCTTGGCAGCAAGGACCTTGTACTGCCGGTGCACCAGGCATACCTTCGACTTTTGCAGACTTACGGCGACTGCGAACGTCCCTGGCCAATAACGCCCGAAGAACAGCTGCTGGCCGATCAGTGGGAGGCAGCCGAACTGGCCGCTACACGCGCAGCTTTCGGTGAAGAACGCTATATGGGCGATGCCGAATTCGAGATCCTGCCTTAAAGCGGCAGCCCCTCTTTGGGGATACAGCGCATCAAAGCGTTGCTAAATGGTCACCCTCCGCGAAAGTAGCCCCTTTGAGGTACAGCCAAAACTGTCTTTATCCGGATAATTACGTACAAATATCGAGGAGACGGGATTTTTAGTTGGAATTCACAGTTCTTTTTTTAATAGGCTTGGGCGCGCTGGGCTTCGGGGGCCTGGGCATCTATTACCTTGCCCGGCGCAAAAGGGCCTTTTCACCCGCGCCTGCACCCCCCACCCATACCGCGCCAGTGAAGGTCTCTGACCACACATCCGAGACTTCCGGGTATCAGGTGAGCTACGCACCACCCCAGTTTGAATGGAGTGGCAACAGCAGCGGCATCCTGCCGGTTAAAACGCTCACCTACAACCAGTACGAGTGCATGGAGGACGCGCGCTACGGCTTCAGGATTGTCGGCCTTCCCCCAAGCGAACGGAATTTGCCCCAGCCGCACAAGACCCGTGCACACGGACTGAAGACCGTCGCATCGTTGTCAAAACACGGATTTCTGCAGGCAGACCCGGCAGGTGGTTACGTCATCACCGACCTGGGCCTCAATGCTTTGGCCGTTTGCAGCGTTCGTTATTAAAAAGAGGCCCTGGCCTGGTGATCACGACTGTCAGCAGGCTTACAGGGTTGCATCGGGTGGCGCATTGCTCGCCGCCCATGAGTAAAGCGCCACAAACACCAGTGCATCAAAAACGGCGCCGAAACAGATATACAGAACCGGCATGAAAAGCACGGAGAGGTGCTGCATGATCAGCGCCTGTACCAGCACCTGGTGAGGCACCATGAGCACCAGGAATCCCAGTATCAGCGCGGTGTAACCCAGCTTGGCCAGCAGGCTCTGGTTCAGGATGTAGTAACCCATGGCCAACATCACCGGCGTGGCGAGAATCACCACATAGCCAATCGTCAGCAACTCCTCACTGTGACGCGCAATGGTGTAAGGAAAGACTGAGGGCGTCAACCAGAAATAAAGCAGGGCCGCAAACTGCACCGCGCAAACGATGCGTATCGGATATTTCAGCGGCAGGGATTGCTGCTTCATGCGCAGCGAGAACAGAAATGCAATCACCGTCACCGCAGCTGTCACCAGCATGGTGGTGGGCGTAGGCAGGGGCGTCGCATCGCCCGCGCCGGACAGGAGCAGGGAATACTGGCCAGCCTCGTTGAGCTGTGTGGAGCGCAAAAACGGGACGGCAAGCCCGCCAGACCAGAAGAGTATGCAGTTGCGCCAGAAGTCCAGCAGCAGGGGCTTGGCCCACATCAACAGTCCGCACAGCAGAAGCGGCAGCACAATGGCCTGCGCCATCAGCCAGGGCGTGACTTTCAGCGGCGTGATGGCGCGGTGCGGCCGGACTTTCACCAACCTTGCGCGGGCTTCGCGAACCGCAGAAAACGCGGCATGAAAGTCACGGTCGTGCTGGCGCGCCTCTTCGGAAAGGGATACTTTTTTCAGGTTCATGGCGGTCATCAAAAGGCGTGGAACACACCGACCGTCAGGCCGCTTCGTGTGTAAAGGGGATTCGTGTACCGGTTCGCCCCCACCAGAACACCGGTGCTGGCGTTCAGCCAGTGACGCCAGGTCAAGCTTGCCTCATTGCTGTTGAAGTTGACGAGCTGGGTGTTCGCGGTAAGTGCCAGGTAGCCCTCGCCGCCCCAACCATAACGGGCACTCACCAGGTTCTGCTTGTCGCGCCCGTACGTCAGCGCAACAAACTGCTGTTGTGTCCGTATACCGCCGGGGTTGCTGCTGTTCAGGCGAACGCCGCCCTCTGCAATCCACGGAGCCTCAAAGTAATACACCAGGCCTAGCGCCAGGCTGCGATCGGTATGCCCGTCAGGCGCACTGTAATAACCCACACCGACCGAGCTCACCAGCCGGCGGTCTGCCAGCCACTTCCTGTAGAGGGTGGCATCCACGCGGTAACGCGGAAGGTAGAACGCACCGTCTCCTGCGCCGACCGCAAGCGAGCCATACCAGTCCTGGTCGAAGGTATAGGTGTCGCTGATACCCACAAACGTACCGTCCTTGTTGAAACGGTGCTGTGCTGACAACTCTCCCTGCAACAGGTGGGCTCCGCTACCGTACGTGCCTCTCAAGGTCACGTCTCGCCAGTTGCCGTAGCCGCCGCTCAGGTTTTGCGCACTGGTGTCGAGCTGCAAGCTGCGTCTGTCAGTGTCCATGTCGGTAGTCTGTGTCGCAACAGGCGTGACACCCTCCTGGCTGTTGCCTGAGCCTTGTGCCATTGCCGGGCCTGTGCAGGCAAACGCAATCAGCAACATGCCCCCATTTTTTTTCAGCATCGAAATCCCTCCTTTACTAACCGTCATTTCTCTATTTCCTTTATTTGCTGGAGTTGTGTGTGCGGTACCGCTCATTGGCAGACCGCAGTTAAAGAAGCCGGCGTAACACCCTCGTTCACCAGAATCTGATAAGCCGCTTCGTCGGTAACAGCCCATCGCGACGAATGGCGCAAGGCCTGTGACTCCCGCAACCAGCAGCGTGCACTGAACTTGTCGTTCTGACGCAGTGCCAGCACAGCAACCAGACCCCACGGATAATCCGTTTTGCCCTGACTCAGCCAGTCACCACGGTGCTGGCTCATCCAGTTGCGGTAATGGGAGGCAGCCTCCTGGGGCAGCAAGGGGAAACCCACCAGCAGCGGGAATATCTGTGCCACATGGTCTGGATAAAACGCAGCTTTTTCTGCGCGTTGTTCAAGCTGGGTCGAGACCAGGAAGCGCTTGCTGACCGGCTCCCAGAAAGTCGCCTGAATTGCGCTGGCCAGCTTGTCAGCCTCGGTTCTCCGGCCTGGCTGCTTCAGGTGGCTTTTGAGGGACCACACCTCCAGGTTGTCCATGAAAAGGCCGTGCAGGTATACCGGTGAGACCATGTAGATCCCCCGGGATGGCTGAAACAAGTGCTCCAGCGCATTCTTGCTGACCGCATAACTTTTGGTCAGCGCAGGATTTGCATTCGTGTAGGCAGGCATGGTTTCCAGCAGCTTCATCCAGATGGCCAGCAGCGCGTCATCGGCATCAGCCGTCTTGCAGGACGCCCATGGCGCACTGCCGGTACGGCAAAACCGGTCAAACGTACCATCAGGCTTCTGTCGGGATACAAGCCAGCTGGCAAACCTCTGGGCGGGCATCGAAATATCCAGGCCATTTTCGTGTGCCAATAACAGGGCCTGCATCGCAAAGTAGGGGTCGGCTGACTCACCGTGATATAGCACAGTGATCACGCCATCAGCGTCCGAGTAACCGGACAGGTCCAGCCTTGCGGCGGCCGAGGCCTGGCTCACGCAGCCGGCAAGCAACGCCAGGGCCGCGAAGAAAAGGTACAAGCGCTTCATGCCGCCTTGACCATGCCAATCTCATGCGCCCAGACAGCGCCATGGGCCACAACACCGTCCTCCACAATGATGTTGCGTGCACTGATGGTCGTCAGCGCATCAGGCCGGCCAATCACCGCGTTAGTGCCGATCAGTATGTCGCTCTCGGAAACCAGCGGACCAGCCACCACGGAACCATCAAACATGTACACACGTTTTTCACATGTCACTGCCCCACGGACTTCGGCGCCCTTGGCGATACTGATGCCCTCCCGTGCCTTGATGTCGCCGATCACTGTCGTACCAGCGCCCACGATGAGAAAGCCTGTCACGACGAGGGAGCCACGGTAAATCCGTCGGGCCGGCAAAGTGCAATTGCCACGCACGATATACAGCAGGGGGGTCTGCATGACGCTGTCCGGCAACTCATCGAAGCCAGCCTCCTTTTGATCCTCGGCAGCACCGGAAAACCCACGGCGACCCCGGCCAGAGCCAAAATGAACAACAGGTGCCTGTACACGTTCGAACCAGGTCTCGTTGCCGAGTTCGACAGCCGAGCCGGCCGAAATACGACGCATGGCAACGCTGTTGTTGTTAAGCACAAGCACATCTTCCGCATGACCCCAATCCCGGATTTCACTTTGCTCCCCCAAGGCAATGCTCCCTGTGGCATAAAGCGCTGAAAAAACGGACTTCGGACCGGTGTGAATGCTGCCGTCCACGTAAAGCGGTGGTCCGCAATGAAGAGGTTCCGGGCTCTGTATGTCAGACGAGATCATTCGCTTGTGCGCGTTGCGAAGGTCCATGGCCTCCACAGGCTGGGTCACAAAATCAAAATCTTCAAAGCCCGTCGATGCGCCGGTACCCAGTCTGGCACGGGCATCCGCATCCAGGCGGCGGGCAAAATGATCAATGTCACTTGTGTAGCTGGATGAGATGGGCAAGGCGCCTGAATCGGTCGGGTACAGCCACTCCCTGACAGCCGGCACAAATGGCAGCGTCAGAAAAAGCAGACAAACCAGTGCAAAGGCAAAATAGGTGAGGTACCCGGGTGTCATCATTTGGCGTGTCCTTCGCGGTATCGAATCGTCTTGTCCCAAACCATGTCCCGCTTGAGAACGCTGTCGAGCACAAGGCTCCAGACCGCGCCTGAAATCGCAAACAGGCTGACAAAAAACCCGAGCAGATTGAAGGGCAGCAAGCGCAGGCGTTTGCGGTTACCGTCAATCAGCACGGCGATCACGATCTCGAAAAAGGCAGCAAAGTTACCCAGCGTGCCGTAGACCATCAGCGCAAAAATCGGTATCACCTGCGAGAGCAATGAACCGGCATTGAGGAAGTAAAGCCCCAGCGCGAGACCCCAGCCCAGCAACATCACAAGAGGAATGACAAACACAAAAAGAAGCAGCAGTCCGTCGATTCGCTGCCCCAGGGTCAGGTAACGGCTGGTGGCAAATTTCCAGAGGTAGCGCGCCATCACCTGGTTATGGCCTTTCGCCCAGCGCGTGACCTGCTTGATGCGTACGTTCCATTCCTCAGGCACTTCTTCGTAGCATTCAGACCGGTTGGTGTACACAGTCTTCCAGCCATTGAACATCAGTCGGTAAGTAATGTCCGTGTCTTCGGCAAGTGTGTCGTCGTGCCAGCCTCCAACCGCCTCGACGGCAGAAAGACGAACGCCGCCAACCGTGCCACCGTACTGCGGCATGAGGTTCATGTTCATGCGCGCCTGCTGGTCCACCTGATAGCCAGCCGAGCGCTCGAGATCGAGCATGCGCGTCAGCAGGTTTGCGCCGCTGTTGACAGGCACCACGCGTCCCATGACCGAACCGACTTCCGGGTCAAAAAATGGTGCTACCAGTTGTTTGAGCAAACCGCGGCCAGGAACATAGTCGGCATCAAAAATGATGGCAATATCTCCCTCGGCAAATTGCAGCGCGTCCTTGAGCGCCGCAGACTTGCCGGACTTGCCTTCCGAGCGGTGAAACGGGGAAATACGCAAGGGAAATCGGGCCACATAGCCGTCAATGATCTGTGCAGTGGCATCTGACGAACGGTCGTTGACGGGAATGATTTTCAGACGGTCAACCGGATAGTCGGTGTTGAGCAACGCCTCAATACAGCCCGCAATGACTTTTTCTTCGTTGTGAGCAGCAATGAAGACCGTGATCATCGGCCAGTTCGCAACCGAAATATCAATGTAGGGATGACGCTGCTCACCCGTCAAACGGTTCATCGTGAACATGAAATGCCTGACGCCGTACAGCGCCATGATCAGCACAACCAGGCAGAGCAAAGACGCCATCACGGCGGCGACAGGATAGTCCTTGAAGGTGGGGACCAGCGAAATGGGCATCAGGGGTGCGAGCGGATCGCCTGGCGCGCCGATTCGGACGGGCTGGGCCAAAGCTGGCAGGGTAGACGACATCCACACCGCAATCACTGCGGGCAACAGTGCAAGGGCTTTTAATTGCCTCAAAACAAACGTTGATCGCGTGGGGCAAGAAGTTTTATGTATTGGCGTGAGCCCTGAAGAAAGTGTCAGACCGAATGTCATGATGGCGTTCAACATCACACGGGTACAGCAAGCACATGGCGTTGCTGCCGGTTGACCGCGACATCCCGCGCAAGCACATCGACAATGCGCCGGGACGCTGTACCGTCACCAAATGGATTGCCCGCCCTGGACATTTTTGTCCAGGCACCCAGATCGTTGGTGAGCCGATCGACTTCGCTGACGATCGCGGATCGGGTGGCGCCTATCAGCAGGGCGCAACCGGCATCAACCGCCTCGGGGCGCTCCGTCTCGTCGCGCAGTACCAGCACAGGTACGCCAAAGGTCGGCGCCTCTTCCTGCAGCCCTCCGGAATCCGTGAGCACCAGCCATGCGTCGGCCAACGCCTGCTGCATCTGGGTGTAATCCAGCGGCGCGGTCAATTTGACGTTGGGAATGTTGCCAAGCAATGCATGCACCGGCCCGCGCACGACAGGATTCAGGTGGACCGGAAACAGGATTTGAAGCGAAGGTTGCCGGCGTGCAATGTCTGCAATGGCATGGCAGATTTGATCAACGTCCCGCCCCCAGTTCTCGCGGCGATGGACAGTTATCAGCAGGTGCCCACGGCCCGCCGTTTTTCGTTTGACGCCAAGACGCTCGCAAGTCCAGTGCTGGGCATCAATCACGGTATTGCCCGTCAGATGGATATGCTCGTCTGCAATGCCCTCTGTCTGCAGGGCGACGCGTGCTCGCTCGGTTGGCGGGAAGTGAAAGCGTGTGATGCGACTGATCATCTGCCTCAAGCCTTCCTCGGGAAAAGGCCGGTCAAGATTGCCGGTACGCAGCCCGGCCTCCACGTGTGCCAGCGGCACCCGATGGTAGAACGCCGCCAAGGCCCCCTGAAAGGCGCTTTCGGTGTCGCCCTGCACCATGACCAGCGACCACTTTTGGGCGGTCATGACGGCATCAAGCTGCTGCCGGCATCCGGTGCTGAACTCCAGCAGACTACTGCCGGCGCGCTCCAGCGTAATATCTGGAGATATATCAAAACAGCCCAGTATTTGTGTGGCCATGTCCTCGTGCTGGCCTGTATGAAGCCACTGGACTTTGGCCCAACCAGCGGCCTTGAGAGCGTGATAAACCGGTGCAAGCTTGATAATTTCCGGACGGGTGCCGGATACGAGAAGTATGTTGTTCATTGTTTGAGGCTTAAAGAAGTTCAGCGGCTTGTGCCGCAAAAATGCAAGATCGGGAAAACAGACTTCCCCGCACTGGCGTGGTCAGGCTGCCGCCGCGCTACATCACAGGGCCGGCGCTAGCGGCGCTACGGGATCCGGATTCGTTGAAGAACCACACGTCACCATTTGCAGCTTCACGCTGCATCAGGTCTACGACCAGAATGAGGTCGCCACCAAATCGACCTATCCCAAGTTCACGGATCATGTTTTCTTCCTGTTCCACCGTATCCATGCGAAGAAAACACAGCGCCTGGCGCTTGCCAAGATGACTTGCCGGAAGTATGTCGAGACGGGAAATCGCGCCAAAGTCTGCGCAAAGCAAACGCAATGCTGGATGAAGTTTGTCTATGCCATCGCATCGCTCCAGTGTTTCCAGTCGCTTTTTCATATTGATTCCAGGAATGTTTTAAGGTTGAGTAACCGTGCTACCCAAATAGGTCTCCCTTGTTCAGGGTTGAACACATTGAGCTACATGTCCGGCGTCATGAAGCCGGGCAAACAACCTCGCCTCATGTAGGACATGGCCGAAGGTATTCATTCACATGGTGGCAGCGGTTTAAGCTCAAAACTCCTGCCTGTCTCCAGCAGGAAAGTGCAGTCCGCACCAGGGCGGCGACAGTCTTTTTTTACATCACGGCATTTCAAACATGGCAATCAGCATGGATTCAAAGCGACCTCATCCGACGCTGCATCACCTTGTAGAAGTCACAACCAATGCCGGCAGCTGGACTGTCGATATCAGCGACCGGCAGATCACACTCAGTCAGTCCCTGGAGATGATGCTGGGACTTCCAGAAACGACCGCCACCGACGACCGCACTGGGATGCCACTGGACCGCCTGTTGGATTTCTTTGAGTTTGAGTCCCGCGTCACCATTGAAGCGCGCATCAACAGCTGCATCGACAAAGGTCTCCGATTCGATGAAGAAGCCCAGCTTCGGGTCACCAGCGGAAAACACCTTTGGGTCCGCATGGTGGGTGAGGCCGTGCCGGACCCCACCGGCGGAGTTGGCGGAATACATGGCCTACTACAGGATTTAACGGAGAAAAAACGCACGCAGGACAAGGCCATGGGCGTCACCATGCGGCTGAGCACCACGCTGGCCAGCATCAAGGAAGCCTTCGTTACGATGGATCACAAAGGCCGCTTCACATACGTTAACCGTGAAAGTGAAAACCTTCTAAAAAAAACAAGCGACGAGCTGTTGGGTCAAACACTCTGGAGCGAGCTCGATGCAGATGACACGGGCGCGCTCAGGCAGGAGTTCAATGCAATGGTCATGGAAGGTTCCGGCAGGGAGTTTGAACACTTTTGCCCGTCCATAGGCAAATGGCTTGAGCTACGCGCCTATGCGTTTGAAGAGGGCCTGGCAGTTTATTTTCGTGATGTCAGCAGTTCGAGGCGTTCCCAGGAGCAATTGCTGCTACTGGAAACCAGCATTTCGCGCCTCAACGATATCGTCATCATCACGGAGGCCGGACCCATCGACTCACCAGGGCCGCGTATCGTATTCGTCAACGACGCCTTCGAACGGCACACGGGCTACAGCCGTGAAGAAGCCCTTGGAAAAACGCCACGCATTCTTCAGGGCAAACAGACACAACGTGTACAACTGGACCGCATACGCACGGCAATGAAATATTCACAACCGGTTCGTGCAGAACTCATCAACTACCGCAAAAACGGTCAGCCATTCTGGATGGAGCTTGAAATTGCGCCCGTCGATTATTTCAATCGCGGACTGACACACTGGGTATCGGTTGCGCGCGACGTCACAGAGCGCAAGGCGGCAGAAGACGAGATTGAACACCTGGCTTTTTTTGATGCGCTGACCCAACTTCCAAACCGCCAGCTGCTGATGGAGCGCCTGCAAAAGACACTCTCACAGTGCGAGGACAGCAACACCATTGGCGCGTTGATGTTCATTGACCTTGACAACTTCAAGGTGCTCAATGACACCATGGGGCACTCAAAAGGCGACTTGTTGCTGGTGCAGGCAGGGCTGAGACTGTCGGCCTGTTCCCGTCTGAGCGACACCGTGGCAAGATTGGGCGGCGATGAATTTGTGGTCATGCTGGAAAACCTGGGCGACGACATGGAGGCCGCCGCAATACAAACCCGCGCAGTCGGCGAAAAAATACTGATCGCCCTGAGTGAGCCCTATGATCTGACGGGTCACCAGCACCACAGCACCTGCAGCATAGGCATCACGCTATTCAGCAGGCACCAGCAAAACATTGGCGACCTGTTAAAGCAGGCGGACCTCGCGATGTACCAGGCCAAAGCTGCCGGGCGTAACGCACTTTGTTTTTTTGATCCGGCAATGCAGGCGGCAGCTACGGCAAACGCAACCCTGGGTGCAGAACTCAGGCAGGGTCTGCGCCGACAGGATTTTGTCCTGCACTATCAACCCCAGGTGGGACGGCAGGGCATGTTTGGCGTGGAGGCACTGGTGCGCTGGCAGCACCCCGAGCGTGGCCTCGTCTATCCAGACGCCTTCATCCAGCAGGCTGAAGAAAGCGGGCTGATCCTGCCGCTGGGGCAATGGGTGCTGAAAACCGCCTGCGAACAGCTCGCACGCTGGTCGCAATCACCAGCTACCGCACACCTCAGCATCGCAGTCAATGTCAGCGCCCGCCAGTTTCGGCACCCGGATTTTATCGACATCGTCATGTCCCTGATCAGCAAGACGGGCATTCCGGCAAGCAGGTTGAAGCTCGAGTTAACGGAAAGCCTGCTGGCTACCGATGTGGATGTCACCGTCGCCAAGATGGGCACGCTCAAACAGGCCGGCCTGACGCTGTCCATCGATGACTTTGGCATGGGTTATTCAGCCCTGTCCTACCTCAAGCACCTGCCGCTGGACCAGCTAAAGATCGACCGTTCCTTTGTCAAGGATGTGCTGACCGACCCGAACGATGCGGCAATTGCCCGCACCATCATCGGCCTGGCGCAAAGCCTCGGACTCAACGTCGTGGCCGAGGGTGTGGAAACCGAAGCCCAGCGCGCATGGCTCGAATGGTTTGGATGCGACAACTACCAGGGCCACCTGTTCTGCCCCGCCCTGCCGATTACGGAGCTGGAGGTCTTCATGCATGGCCTGTCTGCCTGACAAGTACCCTCATGGTCAACTTGCACGGCAAACACGGGCAGGGAATAATTCCGGGACATATGCGTCAACACCACCAATGAGGGACCCTCTCATGAACCTGCACACCACCCTTCATCTGGTCGCCGTACTGGCGACACTCCTCTTTGGCAATGCGTCCGCAAGCGCACAGACGATGAAACCGGGCCTGTGGGAAGCCAGTAACAAAGTTGGCGGCAGCCCGGAAATGGACCAGGCCATGGCAAAAATGCAGCAGCAAATGGCGGCCATGCCGCCAGCCCAGCGCAAAATGATGGAGGACATGCTGGCCAAACAAGGAGTAGGCATGGGCGGCGCAGGCGCCGGTGGCGGCATGGTGCTGAAGATGTGTATCACCAAAGAAATGGCCGAACGCAACCAGCTGCCGGTTCAACAGCAGGGCAACTGCACCACAATCACAACGGACAAGAGCAGCAAGGGCATGAAAATGAAGTTCACCTGCACCAATCCCCCTTCCAGTGGCGAGGGCGAGTTCACCTTCGCAGGCGACACGGCCTATACGATGAAGATGAAGGTCAACAACACCAGCCAGGGCGCACCCAAAACCACAACCGTGGACACCAGTGCCAAATGGCTGGCAGCCGACTGCGGTGCCATCAAACCCATGGTGATGCCTAAATAAAGGTCAGCGAACCACCCGAGGTGGTGAGCGTCCAGGCTAACGCCCCCCAAAGATCGCCGTTCCGACGCGCACCATCGTGCTTCCCGCGTGGATGGCCGCTTCCAGATCGGCCGTCATGCCCATGGACAATGTATCCATGGGGACAGCCAGCTCGCCGCCAGCATTGATTTCATCAAAAAGCGCTTTTGCCCTTGCGTGAATCGCGCAGGCAAGGACGAAATCCCCGGTGGGCTCGGGAATGGACATGATGCCGCGCAAAACCAGCCTGGGTAACTGCGCGATATCCCTTGCAAGTATGTGGGCCTCCCCGGGCGTCACACCGGATTTATTCGCACCACCGTCGATATTCACCTGTATGCACACTTGCAGTGGCGTCAGTTCAGACGGACGCTGCTCGCTGAGACGCTGCGCGATCTTCAGCCGGTCTACGGACTGCACCCAATCAAAGTGTTCTGCGACCAGTCGGGTTTTATTGCTCTGCACGGGACCTATGCAGTGCCACTCAAGTGCAGGGGTGGCGGCGTTTTGGGGATCAGCCCTGAAAGCACGAAGGGCGAGGATTTTCTCCACCCCTTCAGCAATGTAGTTCTCGCCAAAAGCGCGCTGGCCGTCCTGCATGGCATCCATCACGGCATCAGCGGTAAAAGTTTTGGAGACAGCCAGCAGGCGTACGCTGTCTGGCCGGCGGCCGGCGGCCATGCACGCCGTGGTAATACGGTCACGGACTTGCTGGAGGTTACGCACAATCATGGTCATAATCCAACTGTAAACTCCCGTGGAGGCAGCCCTTCACGCGGCATCCGGTTTCAGCACTGTTTTTAAGGATTTCCCGGGATGGACATTACCCAGCTTTTGGCCTTTAGTGTCAAGAACAAGGCTTCTGACCTGCACCTTTCTGCAGGCCTGCCCCCGATGATCCGCGTTCATGGCGACGTTCGCCGCATCAATGTCGATCCGCTGGACCACAAACAGGTCCACTCCATGGTGTACGACATCATGAACGACACCCAGCGCAAGAATTACGAAGAATTCCTGGAGGTCGATTTTTCATTTGAAATCGACGGCCTCGCACGCTTTCGCGTCAATGCCTTTAACCACAACCGCGGTGCGGGTGCGGTGCTTCGGACCATTCCCTCCAAGATCCTGACGCTGGAACAGCTCAACGCCCCGAAAATTTTCGGCGAGCTGGCACTCAAGCCGCGCGGCATGGTGCTGGTGACCGGCCCGACCGGCTCCGGCAAGTCGACAACGCTCGCCGCCATGGTCAATTTTTTGAACGAGACCGAATACGGCCACATCCTGACGGTTGAAGACCCGATCGAGTTTGTGCATGAATCCAAGAAATGCCTCATTAACCAGCGTGAAGTCGGCCCCCACACGCTCAGCTTCAATGCTGCGCTGAAATCAGCCCTGCGGGAAGATCCCGATGCCATCCTGGTCGGCGAAATGCGCGACCTCGAAACCATCCGCCTGGCCATGTCTGCTGCTGAAACCGGTCACCTGGTATTCGGCACACTTCACACGTCGAGCGCGGCCAAAACGGTTGACCGGATCATCGACGTCTTCCCTGCAGAAGAAAAGGAAATGATTCGCGCGATGTTGTCCGAATCGCTGCAGGCCGTGATTTCACAGACGCTTTGCAAGACCAAGGATGGCGCCGGCCGGGTTGCGGCACATGAAATCATGCTCGGCACGGGCGCCATTCGCAATCTGATTCGTGAAGCCAAGGTAGCGCAGATGTACTCGTCCATCCAGACCGGCAACAGTGTCGGCATGCAGACGCTGGACCAGAACCTGACCGACCTGGTGAAGCGCAATATCATTTCCGCGGCAGAAGCTCGCGGCAAGGCAAAAATTCCCGAGAATTTCCCTGGCTAGAAATATGGCCCCCACGCTTGTCACTTCGTGTACTGCGCTGCCCCCCGAGGGGGCTGGCCTTGCTTGGGGCGGCCCTGCGCTGCGACCTTTGGCCCCCACGCTTGTCACTTCGTGTACTGCGCTGCCCCCAAGGGGGCTAATTTCCCCAGGGGCGGCGCGTCGGGAAATTGTCCCCGTTCTTTTTGCGTCACGCCTCGCTATTGTTTGAAAGGAGTCGCACATGGAACGCGACCAGGCCAGTAAATTCATCAACGACCTTTTGAAGCTGATGATCAGCCGCAACGGCAGTGACCTGTTCATCACGGGCGACTTTCCGCCCGCCATGAAGGTCGATGGCAAGGTCACCAAGGTGTCGCCGCAACCGCTCAATGCAAGCCACACCCTGGCTTTGGCACGCGCGATCATGAATGACAAGCAGGCCGCAGAATTCGAGCGCACCAAGGAATGCAACTTCGCCATCTCGCCCCCTGGCGTGGGACGGTTTCGTGTCAACGCTTTCATCCAGCAGGGCAAGGTCGGCATGGTGATGCGGGTGATTCCCGCACTTCTGCCAACCATCGATGGCCTGGGCGTGCCGCAGGTGCTGAAGGAAGTCGTGATGGCCAAGCGCGGGCTGACTATCCTGGTCGGCTCAACCGGCTCGGGCAAATCGACCACCATGGCAGCGATGATCGACTGGCGCAACGAGCAGTCTTACGGCCACATCATCACCATTGAGGACCCGGTCGAATTCGTCCATCCGCACAAGAACTGCGTCATCACACAGCGTGAAGTGGGCCTGGACACCGACAGCTGGGAAGCGGCACTGAAAAACACATTGCGGCAGGCACCAGACGTCATCCTGATGGGCGAAATCCGCGACCGCGAGACCATGGAGCACGCGATTGCCTTCGCGGAAACCGGTCACCTCTGCATGGCAACCCTGCACGCCAACAGCGCCAATCAGGCACTGGACCGCGTCATCAACTTCTTCCCTGAAGAGCGTCGGGCGCAACTGCTGATGGATCTGTCCCTCAACCTGAAAGCCATGGTGTCACAGCGTCTCGTACCAAAGCAGGACGGCAAGGGCCGTGCCGCAGTGGTTGAAGTCATGCTCAACACACCCCTGATTTCCGACCTGATCTTCAAGGGAGAAGTGTCCGAGATCAAGGAAATCATGAAGAAGAGCCGCAACCTCGGAATGCAGACGTTTGACCAGGCCCTCTTCGATGCATTTGAAACCAACATGATCACCTACGAAGACGCGCTGCGTAATGCCGACTCTGTCAATGACCTGCGCCTGCAGATCAAGCTGAACTCGCAACGCGCCAAGTCGCTGGACCTGGCCGCAGGCACAGAAGGCTTTGCCATCGTTTAAAAGGCGCAGGACGGATTCCAGCGGGCGGCGCGAGCTGCCCGTTTTTCATTGAGCACCCCACAACATACCGAGGAAACAAGATGCCCGCTACCAACACCAAAACCTACGAATCAGCACCCGCGCACAAAGTTGCCTTTCTGGGCCTCGGCGTCATGGGCTACCCCATGGCCGGTCACCTGTCCCTCGCCGGCCATTCGGTCAGCGTCTATAACCGTACCGCTGCAAAGTCAGCCGCATTCTGTGAAGAGTTCAAGGGTTCAAGCCACGGCCTGACACCCAAAGCTGCGGTTGCCGATGCAGACATCGTTTTTTGCTGCGTGGGCAACGACGACGACCTGCGCAGCGTGGTGCTGGGGCCGGACGGCGCGCTGGCCGGGATGAAAGCCGGTGCGATCTTCGTGGACCACACCACCGCCTCCGCGGACGTGGCGCGCGAGCTTTACGCTGCCGCCAAAAAGGCGGGCCTGCAGTTTGTCGATGCACCAGTCTCGGGTGGACAGGCCGGTGCACAGAACGGCGCGTTGACCGTCATGTGCGGCGGTGACGCCGCCGCCTTCGATGCGGTCAAACCGGTCGGCATGGCATTTTCAAAAGCTTTTACCCTGATGGGCGCAAGCGGTGCCGGCCAGCTCACCAAGATGGTCAACCAGATCTGTATTGCAGGCCTCGTACAAGGTCTGAGCGAGGCCATTGCCTTCGGTCAAAAGGCCGGACTGGATGTCAACCAGGTGCTGGACGTCATCGGCAAGGGTGCTGCGCAGAGCTGGCAGCTGGACAACCGCGGCAAGACCATGGTCGAGGGCAAGTTTGATTTTGGTTTTGCCGTCGACTGGATGCGCAAGGACCTGGGCCTGGTGCTGGACGAGGCCAAACGCAATGGCGCACGCCTGCCGGTGACGGCGCTGGTGGATCAGTTTTATGCAGATGTGCAGGCCATGGGGGGCCAGCGCTGGGATACGTCGAGCCTGATCAAACGATTGGTGTAGCCCCCACGATGGTCATTGGGGTCTGACCCCAAAACCGGCGCTGGCATAGCCCGCCCCGCGGCTCCTGCTCGCACAGACTTCTCCGTTCAGCCAGCCAGTGCGATGTCGAATTCCTGCTCCGTTAATTCGACTGTGGCTTGGCGCCCGGCGGCGGTGGTTTGGATGGTGCGGGCAGCATGCGTGCGAGCTCTTCTTCGCTGATGATGTCAAGAATCCTGACGACCTTTTGCACGCCTGGCGTTGACCGAACCACGGCTGTGCCGCGGTCTGCTTCGCGCTGGGTGACACGACCCATCAGGTAGGTCGTGCCGCGCTCGGTCACGACCTTGAAGGAGTTCGCGAACAGGTCGGGCGCATCAATCAACATGGCCTTGACGCGGCCAGTGACCAGCGCATCAGACGAGCGATTGGTCAGCGAGCTGTTGGCCATCACGGCCAGTTCATTGACAACGGAAGACACGTTTTCAACGCGCGACACCGTTTGCTCCACCAGCTGTTTGTCCTGTGCGGTGGGCACTTCGCCGGTCAACAACACCTGCCGGTTATAGCTGGTCAGGTTGACGTGGGCACGCTCACCGAGCGCGGTGCGCAGGCGGCTGGATGCGCGCAGTTCGATGCCTTCATCTTCCAGTTGCGCACCTGAGGTGCGCCGATCCGTCACAACCAGCGAGCCACCAGCGGCAGCGCCGCCGAGGACCAGCGGCACGCAGGCCGTCAATGCGCCCGTGAGCAGGGCCGCAGCCGCCATCGCCAAAACCAGTTTTTTCATCACAACTCCCTGTTTGATGTTCATGTTCAAGCCGCAGAATCCGGATCGCCCAGCAGCTGTGCATCCACACCATCGCAGATGCAATGCAGGACCAGAAGATGTACCTCCTGGATGCGGGCTGTGCGTTCATGCGGCACGCAGATGTGCACATCGGTCTCGCGCAGCACGTTGGCGATCTTTCCGCCATTGCGGCCGGTCAGCGCCACCACCGTCATCTCGCGTTCGTGTGCCGCTTCAATGGCCGCCAGCACGTTGGCTGAATTGCCGCTGGTACTCAACGCCAGCAGTACGTCGCCAGCGCCGCCAAGCGCACGCACCTGTTTGGAAAAAATAACGTCGAAGTTGTAGTCGTTGGCAATTGCCGTGATGATGGAGGTGTCCACTGTCAGGGCTATCGCGGCCAGCTCCGGCCGCTCGCGCTCGTAGCGGCCGACAAATTCTGCAGCGAAGTGCTGCGCGTCCGCAGCCGAGCCACCGTTGCCGCAGGCCAGCACCTTGCCGCCGCTGGTCACACTGGCAAGGATGGCCTGCACGGCTGCCACGATGGGCTTGGACAAAACCTGGGCCGCCTGGTATTTCAGGTCAGCGCTGTCGATGAAGTGCTGTTCAATACGTTGTTCGAGCATGGGTCAATGATAGCTGTTGAAGATGGCCCATCCCAGCTGTGGGCATCACGTCTGGTTACAAGGTGTGGCGCACATTCAAGGGGTCAGGATGCATCAAATGCTGCACGCAGCCATTCAATGGCCGCACCTTCAACCAGCACGACATCAAAGCGGCAGGGCGGTGGGCTGGTAAAACGGATGAGGTAGTTGCGCGCGGCGAAGATGATGCGCTGCTGCTTGATGTTGCCTATGCTGGCGGCAGCACCACCATGCGACTGGCCGGCGCGCCGCCTGACCTCGACAAACACCAGCGTCCCGTCAGCATCGCGCATGATCAGGTCGATCTCGCCGCCGCCCCGGCCCGGTGTCCGATAATTGCGCTCCACCAGCTTGAGGCCGGCCCTGGCCAGATGGGCCTGCGCTGCGGCCTCGGCCTCATCACCGAGGCGCTTGGTGGTAATCTGGGATGCGTCACTTGTAGCCAGCCCTGAAGTACCCGCTACCCGCTTTCTGGAAAAAAACATTGAACCCCTCTTTCGACCTGGCCCTGGACGCAGCCAAAGCCGCTGCCGGCATGCAGCATTATCCGGAAGGAACGCTGTACGTGGTGGCCACGCCCATCGGCAACCTGGCCGACATCAGCCTGCGTGCACTGCATGTGCTCCAACTTGCAAACGTCATCGCCTGCGAAGACACACGCCACACGCAAGGCCTGCTGCGCCAGTTTGGCATCGAGAAAACATTACTGGCCGTGCATGAGCACAACGAGGCTGAAGCAGCCACCGGTGTGATCGAAAGGTTGCAACGCGGCGAGCGGGTCGCCTACGTCAGCGATGCCGGCACGCCCGCCGTCAGTGACCCGGGTGCGCGGCTGGTGGCTGCGGTTCGCGCTGCAGGCCGGGGTGTGATGCCCCTGCCGGGCGCCAGCAGCATCACGACGGTGCTCAGTGCTGCCGGTATCATGGGCGATTCGGGTTTCATTTTTGCGGGCTTTCTGCCCAGCAAGGCTGGCGAGCGCGACCAGGCCGTCACCGGGCTGGTGTCTGAAGCGCGCGCCGTCGTCATTCTTGAAGCACCTCACCGCATTGAAGCACTTGCACAAGCCATGGCACCGCTGGGTTCGCGCCAGGTCACCGTAGGCCGCGAGCTGACCAAACAGTTTGAAGAAATTGCCACCGTAGCAGCAAACCAGTTGCCGGCGTGGCTATGCGCCAGCCCGCAGCGCACAAGGGGCGAGTTTGCACTGGTGCTCCATCCGGCTGCAGACGCCGTACCGCAGGACGACGGCCTGCGCGTTCTGGGCCTGTTGCTGGCGCAGCTGCCGCTAAAGACGGCCGTGAAGCTGGCAGCCGACATCACCGGCGCGCCGCGCAACGATTTATACGATGCCGCACTCAAGCTGAAAAAAGGCGACCCACTCTCGCCTTAATCGTCAAGACCCTTGCCTTTGATGTCCATGCCCTGGCCGGTGCGGCGCACCACGCCTGCAGGGTCCAGGTAAACCCAGAAATACATGTCAAAGCCGGCATCGCGCCAGCGGTAGTTCATGATGTCACCATTCCACGAACTGACGTGGTCTGTCAGCGCAGGCGGGCCCAGTTCACGCTCCACATCGGCACGCGTCGACTGGTTGACCACCACACGCGCAAAACCTTCAGGGCCCATGACCTCACGCACGGACACCACCCGGCCTGAAGCATCCAGGTCGACCATCACGGCCGTTTGGGCGGCAGGCTGCCCTGAATACTGCAGACGTGTACCGGAAGGCAGCGCAACGATGCGCGAAGGCTTTCCGTAACGCGCCATGGCTTCATCGCGGGTGGCGCCTGGCAACAGGGGTGCGGCACAGCCAGTCACGAGCAGGGCGGCGGTGAACATCATCAACAGTGGTTTCGTCATCGTGAATCCTTGGGCTCAGTGGCGCATTCTCGCAAATCGCGGCCATGGCCGGTATGACAGAATCGGTCTTTACACAGCCTTCCATGAACGATCACACGCCCCTCCCCGAGCCACTGACAGAAGAGCCCAGACCTGCCGACCAGCCCACGGCACTGGTCAGGGGCAAGCCTGATTCGAAGTTCCTGTTCTCGCACCCGGCCCACTTCATTGCCCTCGGTTTCGGCTCCGGCCTGAGCCCGTTGGCGCCCGGAACCGCTGGCACGCTGTGGGCATGGCTCGCCTATCTTGTGTTGCAGAACTGGCTGTCACCCACACTCATCGGCTGCGTGATTGCGGCCTCCCTGCCGGTGGGCTGGTGGGCCTGCACAGTGACCGCCAAAAACATGCGCATCGCCGACCCGGGCAGCATTGTCTGGGACGAAGTTGTCGCTTTCTGGCTGGTGCTCTGGCTCATCATGCCAGCCGGTTTTGAAGCCCAGCTCGCGGCCTTTGTGCTGTTCCGCTTTTTTGATGCGGTCAAGCCCGGCCCCATGGCCTGGGCCGACAAGACCTTCAAGGGATTTGGCCGGCGGGGTGGCTTCGGCATCATGTTCGATGACATCCTGGCGGCGTTTTCCACGCTGTTCCTGATCGCCGCGTGGAGGTTCTGGTGGTGAACAACAGCACAACGGACAACGCAACAACCCTGGCTGCAGATGTCGGGCAACTGGCGGGTTTGCTGATCGAAAAAAAGCTTCTGATGGCAACGGCCGAAAGCTGCACCGGTGGTTTGATCGCCGGCGCCTGCACAGACCTTGCAGGCTCAAGCGCCTGGTTTGAACGCGGTTTTGTGACCTACTCCAACGACGCCAAGATGGAACTGCTGGGTGTCGATGCGGCCCTGATCAACAAACACGGCGCCGTCAGCGAAGAAGTTGCCCGCGCCATGGTTGAAGGCGCCATCGCCCACTCGAAAGCGCAGGTCGCGGTAGCGGTGACCGGCGTGGCCGGCCCCACGGGCGGCAGCCGCGACAAGCCGGTGGGCACCGTCTGGTTTGCCTGGGTTGTACACGGCCAGACCGGCGCGCAGTGCATGCGCTTTGAAGGCGACCGTGCTGCCGTGCGTGCCGCGACAGTGCGCCATTCGCTGGGTCAACTGATCAAACTGCTCGGCTGAAGCAACTCAGGCGCGGCCACCCGTTTCTGCGCTGTCATGCCCAGGTCATCGAGCGACAGGCGCAAGGCCTGCTCAAACGGTGTGTGCGGCTCACTGCCCGTCAGGCTTGCCATGCGTGTGTTGACCAGCGCATGCGGCACATGCCACAGATAACGCATCTCGCAGATGGCAGCCAGCGTCGGCCTGAAAACACCAAGCGCGCGCAGCATCAGCCAGGGCAGTTGCCTGACCTTCAACTGCCCCGAGGCGGGCAGCCAGCCGCGCTCCCAGGCGATCTCTCCCAATGCATCAACCCAGTCCTGCTGCGTCAGCGTGTAGCCGGCAAAGTGCAAAGTTTCAAACGCAGGAAGGACATCACGCCGCTCGGCAACCGTCACAAAACTGCGCGCCATGTCGGGCAGCCATGCCCACGACGTCGCAATACCGGGCGTGCCGGGATAGGTCAGCTGGCCCTTCTGGATGTCTTTGGCCATCACCAGGTCCAGCCATGAACCGCTGCCGCTACCGAAAAAATTGCCGCCGCGAATGACAACGGCTTTCATGCGGCCATCACGGGTAGCGTCCCTGACCAATGCTTCGCTCGCGATGCGCATGTCTCCCATAAAAGTCGTCGAGTTTTGCGGCGTGTCCTCCAGCAGCCTGGCCGGCATGCCTTTCCCAAAGTTGTAGACGCTCGCGGGCAGCATCAGCGTGGCGCCCAGTTCACGGGTGATGGCGATGGCGGCTTGCGTCAAGGCCGGCACCTCGGAACGCCAGGCCTTGTGTGTGTAGAGCGGGCTCAGGCCCTGCACCACCACGGTCGCACCGCGCGCGCCTGCGACCAGGGCTGCGGTGTCGTCCGGTGCAGCCAGCAGCCATTGCACGCCCGGTATGGCTGGCGGCGTCGCGCCCGGCCGCATCTGCGCAAGCACCTGCCAGCCGGCTTGCGCAAATGCATGGGCAGCGGCGCGGCCGAAGCGGCCACGGGCGCCAAGGATGAGAACGGAGGAAAAAATCTGTGACATGGAAAGCTCCTGTAAGGGTTGATGTGTCAATTGTCAAAAGCGGCCGCATGTTTGACAATTCACTAACTACCCACACCAGCTATGCATCAATGAATACCTCATTCGACTGGCGTCTCGTGCCATCCTTCATCGCCGTGCTTGACAGTGGCAGCCTGCTGGGTGCATCACGCACGCTCAAGGCCACGCAACCCACTCTTGGTCGGCACATCGAAGAGCTGGAGTCCCAATTGGGTGTGGTACTGTTCGAGCGCACCGGTCGCGGGCTCTTGCCGACGCCTGTCGCGCTGCGGCTGGCTGAATCGGCGCGCACCATGGAAAGCGGCGCCCACCAGTTTGCGCGCAACGCATCGGGCGGCGAAAGCGCCATCTCGGGCACGGTGCGCATCTCTGCCAGCACGCCGGTTGCCTGCTATCTGCTTCCAGGCGTATTTGCGCAGATGCGGCAGGCGCTGCCCGATGTGCAGGTCGAGCTGGTGTCCACCAACGAGGTCAGCAACCTGCTGCGGCGCGAGGCCGACATTGCGCTGCGCATGGTGCAGC
>JAZKCB010000295.1:0-2098 GCA_040388335.1 Pseudomonadota bacterium
CACGCGCAAACTTGCGCAGGCGGCGCAGCGCGACCTTGATGTTGCGTGTGCCCAGTTCCTGCGTGTCGTCGTAATCCTTGTAGGCACGCTGGTCCCAGACTTTCACCGCGCTCCTGTTGCGGCTTTTTTCCTGGCCGATGCGTATGCCCTGGGGGTTGAATCCGTTGGCGCCGAAGGGCGAGGTGCCGCCCGTGCCAATCCACTTGCTGCCACCTTCATGGCGTTCTTTCTGCTCTTCAAAACGCTTTTTCAGCGTTTCCATGAGCTCGTCCCAGCCCATCTTTTCGATCTTCGCCTTTTCTTCAGGGCTCAGTTCAAGCTCAAGATTTTTGCGCAGCCATTCGAGAGGCACTTCTTTCGTGAAGTCCGCAATCATCTCCACACCCTTGAAGTAGGCCGCAAAGGCGCGGTCAAACTTGTCGTAGTGCTTTTCGTCCTTCACCAGCACGGTGCGGCTGAGGTAGTAGAAGTCATCAATCTTGTAAGCGCCCTCGCCAGGTGTGCCGTCCTCGTTGTCCTTGCCGCTGTTGGGGCCGACCACACCGGCATCCAGCGCTTCGAGCAGCATCAAATACTCCTTGACGGAGACCGGCAGCTTGGCCGAACGGAGGGTGTAGAAGAAGTCAATCAGCATGATGTGGCTCAGTCTCGGGGTTTGTTGAGCTGAAAGCGCAAATGCGCCTTCACGGTCGGCCATTCGCTGGGAATGATGCTGAACACCACGGTATCGCGCAGCGTGCCGTTGGGCGCCAGCTGATGATTGCGCAGCACGCCGTCCTGTTTGGCGCCCAGGCGGGCAATGGCGGCGCGGCTGTCGAAGTTGAACCAGTGGGTGCGGAATTCAACCGCGATGCAGTTCAGTGTTTCAAAGGCATGCTTGAGCAAAATCAGTTTGGCTTCGGTGTTGATGCCGGTGCGCTGCGCGCTTTTGCTGTACCAGGTGTGGCCGATTTCAAGCCGGCGGTTCTTCGCATCGACATTGAAATAGCGTGTCGAGCCGACAAGCTTGCCGTCGGACTTGCGACGAATGACAAAGGGCAGGGCGCCCTGTTCATCACGCATCCTGAGGGCGCTGTCGATGTAGCTGAAAACGCCCTCCGGGCCGCCCACGCTGGTATACCAGAGCTTCCAGAGCTCACCGTCCCTGGCCGCTTGCAGCAGCTCGTCTTCATGTTCGCGCTGCAGTGGCTCAAGCACCACCCAGTGGCGGCCAGTCAGGGTCAAGGGTTCAATGAACGCCATGCTTAGCTCTCAGGGCTGTCCTGGCCAGGCTTTTTGCGGCTGCGCCAGCGGCGTGCGATTTGCAGGCCCAGGCCACCGCCCAGTCCCACCAGTACGATGCCGAAGATGCTGCTGTTGCTGTAACCGGCGTCAAAAATGTTCAGGCCGAGCAGCCTGCCAATCCAGAAACCGAGCAGCGCGCCGCCCACAAAGCCTATGGCGTCGGAGAGGCCTTCAACAAGCATCGATTTCTGGTTCATGGATGTCTCTTTTTTAAGGTGGGTTCAGGCTTAACGATTATTGCGCTGCATGAACACCAGCTTTTCGAAAAGGGTGACATCCTGTTCGTTTTTCAGCAGGGCGCCTACCAGCGGCGGCACGGCCACCTTGTCGTCCTTGCTTTGCAGCGCTTCGAGCGGAATGTCTTCAGCGACCAGCAGCTTGAGCCAGTCCAGCAGTTCGCTGGTTGATGGCTTTTTCTTCAGGCCGGGCAGGTTGCGTACGTCGTAAAACGTCTTCATCGCTGCTGCCAGCAGTTCTTTTTTCAGGCCGGGGAAGTGCACATCGACGATCTGGCGCATGGTGTCTGCGTCGGGGAACTTGATGTAGTGGAAGAAGCAGCGGCGCAAAAAGGCGTCGGGCAGCTCCTTTTCATTGTTGGAGGTGATGAACACCAGCGGCCGGTGTTTGGCCTTGATGAGCTCGCGCGTTTCGTACACATAGAACTCCATGCGGTCGATTTCACGCAGCAAATCGTTGGGGAACTCGATGTCGGCCTTGTCGATTTCGTCGATCAGCAGCGCGACCGGCGTTTCAGACGTAAAAGCCTGCCAGAGCACGCCCTTGACGATGTAGTTGTGGATGTCCTTGACCTTTT
>JAZKCB010000296.1:0-3024 GCA_040388335.1 Pseudomonadota bacterium
CAAGCCACAACCACCCGCGTGAGACACCCAGGCAACCGCCCCGCGCCAGACAGGCCGTAGCTGCCCCCGTGCAGCGGCAGTTGAGCCATGCGGGCGCCCTCGCTACCGCCGATGGGAACTGGGAAACGTTTTAAGCGCTTCGCTGCATTTGGGGAACCCGCAACGATCTACCCCGGCACGACCGGCGTGCCGTTCTCAGGAAGGCCGGCTATTTCTCGACCGGGTTGGCGGTCAGCCAATTGGCCGGATAAGCCCGCATGAACTCCCGGGCCTTCTCGGGCCGGGCGCTGAGCCAGGCATCGGCCGCGCCCTCGTTCAATATCGCCACCATGCGTTTTTCGTTGCCGGGCTGCTGGTAGCGGCTCATCAGGGCGTGGCTGTTGGCGTTCACCGTGAGCAGGGTGTAGCTGATGATCACGTCGCCGTCGGCCCCCGTCCAGCTTTCCCACAGGCCCGCCACGCCCATGGGTTTGCCGTCCACCCGGGCGATGCGGGTGGGCACGGCCTTGCCGCTGCGCCAGTCGTCTTCGATGAAGGCCATCATGGGCACGATGCAGCGCTGCCCGGCCAGCCAGGCGTCGCGGAAGTTGTTGGAGGTGGTCACGGTTTCCGAGCGGGCGTTGACCAGTTTGGTCGAACGCAGCTTGGCGTCGGACGCCGACTTGACCCAGCGCGGCACCAGGCCGAACTGCCCGGCCACCAGCTCACGCACAGGCGCCTCACGCGCGGGCTTGTCAGCGTCTGCGCCCTCCGCGGCCTCTTCGACCTCTTCGGTTTCCTGCGCCTCCGCGGCCAGGGCCGCCCGGATGAACACCCCCGGTTGGCGCGGCCACACCTTGCGCCCCACCGGTGAAGCAGGGGCGGCCACATGGAAGGCATCGGGGTAAAGCGTGGCGGGGTGAAGGCTTTCGTATTGGGTACTCATGCGGTGATGCTATCGCAGTGCAGCCAGCGGAAGCTGCAGGACGGCTCCGTAAGTCGCGTCTTTTGCCGACACACAAGGCGCGTCTGCGCGCGTAATATGTTTTCTGCGGCCTGTTGGTGCCATGTTGCGCTCGCGACCGTTCAAATCATTTATCCATCATCCAGGAGATTGCCATGCCCCAGTTCGCCATGATTACCGGTGACGTGACTTACACACCGGGTGACGGTGCGCCCATCACGATTCCGAAGGTGCGCGTGGAAGTGGCGCTGTCTTTCGACAGCGCCACCCTGAGCTGGGAAGATGCGCCGGGCATCGCCGGCCTGACGGCCATTCCCATCACCCAGTTTGACGACTATGTGGAAGACGGCAAGATCACCTGGATAAAGGAATAAATCAGCAAGCCCCCCTCCGCATCGTGCCCACCCGCCCTATTCACCCCGCCCCCGCGCCTTCCCACGCGCTTTTTAACCGGCGCTGCGCCCTGCTGGCCGGCATGGGGCTGCTGGCCTGGCCGGCCGCGCGCCTCGCCGCCGCGCCAGCTTCGCCGTCGCCGTCCTCCTCCGGCGTCTGGCCGCGCGCGCTGGCGGTGCCCGGCGGTGTTGCCCGGCTGTCGCTGGGCCCGGCGGCGGCGCGGCCGAAAGCGCATCTGCTGCACGCCGATGGCGACATCCCCTTGCTGGTGGTGGGCGACGTGATCGAGTGGACGGCGCTGGTGGGAATACCGCTGGCGGCCGCGCCCGGCGAGGCGAGCATTGCCGTGCAGGCGCCAGAAGGCGGCCAGCGGCAGGTGAACTACACGGTGGCGCCCAAGCGCTACAGCGAGCAGCAGCTCAAGGTTTCGCCGCGCACGGTGGACCTGTCGCCGGAAGACCTGGCGCGTTATGAGCGTGAGCGTGCGCACCAGGCGGTGGTGATGGCCACCTTCAGCCAGCCCTTGCCGCAGGCCCTGCGCATGCAGGTGCCCACGCCGGGGCGGCGCTCCAGCTCGTTCGGGCTGCGGCGCGTGTTCAACGGGCAGGCGCGCAGCCCGCACAGCGGCATGGACATCGCGGCCGGCACCGGCACACCCGTGCTGGCGCCGCTGCCGGGCCGGGTAATTGACACCGGCGACTACTTTTTCAACGGCAACACGGTCTGGCTGGACCACGGCGGCGGCCTGCTGAGCATGGTCTGCCACCTGAGCGCCATCGACGTGCAGTTGGGCGATGTGCTGAAAACCGGCGAACGTGTGGGCGCGGTGGGTGCCACCGGCCGCGTCACGGGGCCGCACCTGCACTGGGGCGTGATGCTGAACCGCACCATGGTGGATCCGGCGCTGTTTCTGGCCGCCTGAGGCGTGGCGCCGCCGGCGATGCCGGCTTGCGTTCAGCCCTCGGTATTTACATGCCAAATTGGCCTCCAGCCCAATAGCTGCGTGCGCTGGCTGCTCCTGAAAGCGTAGCAAGTTCCCCTCCTGGAGCCAGTCGCTGCGGGTTCTGGATGCCCGCCCCTAGCCCATTAGGTCGCGAACACTAGGGGAAACCCGCATGATTGGGCCATTGTTGAACCACTTTCCAAGGAAACACCATGAGCGCCAAAAACCTGTCTACCGTTGCTGCCGACTTGATCGAGTCTTACGGCAACACCGCCAAAAACGTGATCGATGCCTACCGCGCCGGCGGCGAGCGTGTGGTCAGCGAGCTGGAGCAGCGCTGGAACCGCGCGCTGAAACAGTCGCGCTCGGAGCTGAGCGCTGAAGTCGCCAAAAACGCCACGGCCGCGCAGCTGGCCTTCAGCGCGCTCTACAGCAAGGGCCTGACCCTGAGCTCCGACGGCGCGCAGCAGGTGGTGAGCCAGCTGGTGAAGCTGGCCGAAACCGGCGTCGAGCGCGCCGCCGCCAACGCCGCGCTGTTTGAAGAAAAAACCGGCGTGAACACGCTGACGACCCTTGCCACAGCCACCGCACCCGGCGCCCTGGCGCTGAGCAAGCTGGCCGCGCAGATCGAGCAGAAAACCGCCGACCTGGCCGGCAAGATCGCCGGTGACGAAGCCACGACCGTCAAGGCCAAACGCAGCTCGGCCTTCAGCCAGCGGCGCGCTGCCAAAGCCGCCTGATACGG
>JAZKCB010000297.1:0-4095 GCA_040388335.1 Pseudomonadota bacterium
GGCTGGCTTACCATCCAGCCATGACCGATTCGCCCATCCTGCTGAGCGCCGCGCAAACCGCGGCCCGCCTGCCCTACCCCGCCCTGCTGGAAGAAATCGTGCGCCTGCTGGGCGATACCTCGGTGCAGGTCCCGCAGCGTCTGGTGCAGCCCCTGGCCGGCGGCGGCAGCCTGTTTGTGATGCCGGCCTCGGACAACCGGGTGGCCATGACCAAACTGATCACCTTCACGCCGGCCAACGCCGGAACCACGCGAGCCACCATCCAGGGCGACGTGGTGGTGTTTGACATTGCCAGCGGCGAACGCCGCTTGGTGCTGGACGGCCCGACGGTCACGGCGCGGCGCACTGCGGCCGTCTCCGTACTGGCAGCGCAGCGCTTGGCCCCCAACACCCGTGGGCCGCTGCTGATCGTGGGCGCGGGGGTGCAGGGCAAGGCCCACCTCGACGCCTTTGCCGAAGTCCTGCAGGTCCGGGAAGTCGTAATCGCCTCGCGCAGCGCGTCCAGTGCGCAGGCCCTGGCGCAACATGCGCAAGCACGGGGGCTACAGGCCCGTGTGGTGCAGGACGCCCATACCGCGCTGGCCGACTGCCCGCTGGCAGTCACCTGCACGCCGGCCCATGGCGTGGTGCTGGGCAGCTTGCCGCGCCCGGATGCTTTCATCAGCGCGGTCGGCGCCTTCACGCCGCAGATGGTGGAGCTCGGCCCCGACCTGTGCCGTCACTTCGCTCAGCAGGGTGCGGTGTTTGTGGACACCGCCGATGCGAGCCATGAAGCGGGCGATTTGCTGCAGGCCGGTCTCGATGTGAGCCGCTTTGCAACACTCGCGGACGTGCTGGCCCGCAGCACGCAACGGCCGGCCGGACCGGTGCTTTTCAAGAGCTGCGGCTGGGCCGGCTGGGACCTGGCAGCCGCGCGGACGGCCCTGGCGCGGTAAAAAAAAGCGCCTGTCGCCACGTCCACCCCTGTTGATCCACCGCAAGCGAATCCACCCCCGCCCTTTCTAGACTGAAACCCATGAAACTTCAATTTCTCGGCGCGACCGACACCGTCACCGGTTCCAAATACCTGATCCAGCACGACAAGTCCAAGGTGCTGGTCGATTGCGGCCTGTTCCAGGGCTACAAGCTGCTGCGCCTGCGCAACTGGCAGGCGCCACCCGTGAAACCGGCTTCGATTGACGCGGTGATCCTGACACACGCGCACATCGACCACAGCGGCTACCTGCCGCTGCTGGCGCGCCAGGGGTTTCGCGGCAAGGTGTTCTGCACGCCCGCCACCTACGACCTGTGCCGCATCCTGCTTCCCGATTCAGGCCACCTGCAGGAGGAAGAGGCCGAGTACGCCAACCGCCACAAGTTGTCCAAACACAAGGAGGCGCTGCCGCTGTACACGCGCGAGGATGCGCTGCAATGCCTCAAGCTGTTTCATCCGGTTCCTCACGGCAAGGACTGGCAGCCCGCACCGGGCCTGCATGCCCGCATGGCGCCTTCGGGCCACATGATCGGCTCGTCGTTTGTCAGGCTGGACGACGGCTCACGCTCCATCCTGTTTTCCGGGGACATCGGCCGGCCCAACGACCTGGTGCTCAAGCCCCCCGTGCAGATGGATGGCGCCGACTACCTGGTGGTGGAATCCACCTATGGCGACCGTCCGCACAAGAACTCGGACCCGCTGCTGGAACTCGGCAAGGTGATCAATCGCACCGCCGCCCGTGGCGGCGTGGTGGTGATCCCGGCATTTGCCGTGGGCCGGGCCCAGAGCCTGCTGCACTGCATCCAGTTGCTCAAGGCCCAGGGCGTGATCCGCGACATCCCGGTGTACCTCAACAGCCCCATGGCGGCCAGCGCCATGCAGGTTTACCTGAAACACAAGCCGGAACTGCGGCTGACAGCCGCCGAATGTGATGCGCTGGCGCATGCTGCACATATCGTGCAAACGCCGGAAGAATCACGGCTGCTCAATGCACGCCACGGCCCGATGGTGATCGTCGCCGCCAGCGGCATGGCCACGGGCGGGCGCGTGGTGCACCACCTCAAGGCCTTTGCGCCCGACAAGCACAACACCATTTTGTTCGCCGGCTTTCAGGCTGGCGGTACGCGTGGTGCCTCGATCGCAGGGGGTGCGCCGACGGTGCGGATCTTCGGCGAGGACGTGCCCATCCGGGCCGAGGTCGCCATGCTGGACGACCTGTCGGCCCATGCCGACGCCGCCGAAATTGTGAGCTGGCTCAAGGGGTTCAAGGCGCCGCCCAAACAGACCTTCATCACGCACGGTGAACCGGCCGCTGCCGACGCGATGCGCCAGCACATCGAACGCGAGCTGCACTGGAACGTCCACATGCCGTTTTACCTCGAAACGGTCACTCTCCGATAACGCCGCCAGTGCCGTTGACGCAGGCAGCGACCGGGATCAGGCCAGGCCGCACCACTCGGCAAAGCGGTGAAAGGCATCCGCCCAGAGCGCCCAGGCCGCCGCGAGGATCAGCAGGCCACCGGCCGCGCGTGTCCCCCAGTCCTGCTTGAGCTTGTTACCGCGCCCCTGCAGCTTGTCGTACAGCAGCGGCACGAGCATCAGCGACACGCTGCTGCCGGCAGCGAACAGCGCCATCGACAACGCGCCCTCCAGCGGCCCGCCGCTAAGCGAAGCCACCAGCAGCGCCGAATAAAGCAGGCCGCAGGGCATGAAGGTCCACAGCACGCCGGTAGCGAAGATGCCGCCGCGCGCCGTGGCCAGCGGCCGGATGCGCGTCCAGACGGCGCGGCCGGCGTCGCTGACCCATGCCGGCTGGCGGGCCTGGTACAGCAGCATCAGCCCCCAGAGCAGCACAGCCAGATGAAACAGCGTCCACACCGGACGCAGCGCCGCGGTGTGGGTGGTCAGCCAGGCCAGGCTCTGCACGGCCAGCGCGGCAGCGGCGCCGGCCAGCGAATAACCCGCCAGACGCCCGGCCTGAAAGCTCCAGAGCGAACGCCACGACGAGCCGGAGCCCTGACGCGGCCCCAGGCGCGAAATGCCCGCACAGGCTGCGCCGCACATGGCAGCGCAATGCGGGCCGCCGGCCAGCCCCATCATCAGGGCCGTCACAGCCAGTGTGGTGGACATGGCGGAAACCTCTTAGATGATGCGCGAGAACCTCGCGCGGTTGCGGTCGGCCTGCAGGTAACGGTCGAACACCATGGCCACCGCACGCACGAAGAACCAGCCCTGCGCCGTGACCTGGATGCCGGATTCGTCCAGCAGGACCAGCCCCGCGTCGGCCAGATCGCGCAGTTGCTCCATCTCTGCCGCGAAGTAACTGCGGAAGTCCAGCAACCAAGCCAGTTCGATCGACTCGAAGAGCACCTGGCCCTGGCACATCAGCGCCATGATCACGGCCCGGCGCGCCAGGTCGTCGCGGCTGAGCGCCAACCCACGCACCACCGGCAGGCGGCCCTGGTCCAGATGGTCGCAGTATTCTTCCATCGTCTTGGCGTTCTGGCTGTAGGTCGCACCGATGCGTCCGATGGCCGAAACGCCCAGGCCGATGAGGTCGCAGTCGGGCTGGGTGCTGTAGCCCTGGAAGTTGCGGTGCAGCCGGCCCTGGCGCTTGGCCACGGCCAGCGCGTCATTGGGCAGGGCAAAGTGGTCCATGCCGATGTAGACATACCCCGCAGCCATGAAGGCCGCCAGCGATTGCGTCAGCATGGCCACCTTGGCCGCAGCACCAGGCAAATCGGCCGTCGTGATGCGCCGCTGCGGCTTGAAACGCTCGGGCAGGTGGGCATAGGCATACAGCGCAATGCGGTCGGGCCGCAACTGCGCCACCTGGGCCAGCGTGCGTGCAAAGGATTCGGGCGTCTGGCGCGGCAGGCCGTAGATCAGATCCACATTGATGGAATCGAAGCCCACCTCGCGCGCCTGGGCCATCAGTTCGCTGACCTGCTCAAAAGGCTGGATGCGGTGCACGGCCTTCTGGACATCGGGATCAAAATCCTGCACGCCAAAACTCAGGCGATTGAAACCCATGTCGGCGAGGGCGCGCAGCCGTGTGCCGTCAACCGTGCGCGGGTCGATCTCGATGGAGTATTCGCCGCCGGGCACCATCGTGAAACTGC
>JAZKCB010000298.1:0-22861 GCA_040388335.1 Pseudomonadota bacterium
CATTGTTGCGTAAACAGTAACTATGCATTGTCGGTTTTGGGGTTTTTCTTCTTGCGGGTAAACCCTAAAGTACAGGCATCGATGAGCCGAAACCAAACAAGCGACTCACCGAGGCCAGTTGGACAGCCCAGGGTTCAAACCCAAAAGCGACGATGACTGGATAGGTACCGGCCCTGAATGTTTTGGGACCGTTTGTTTAACTGAAATAAGGAAATTCATCATGAACTCGAAATTTATCGCTTCTACCGTTATCGCTCTCTCCGCATTGACCGGCGCCAGCGCTTTTGCACAGGACGCACAAACCCACCTCTACGGTGAAGCCGCCCTGGCCATCCGCCCGGTTACCACTTTCAGCAACGTCACACGCGCCGAGGTGCAAGCCAGCAACGTCAACCCCGGCCAGAACGGCGAAGCCGCTGCCAACGCATGGGCCCGTAACCAGACGGTCGCCAGCACCGTGACCCGCGCTGAAGTCCGCAACGAAGCCGTTGTCGCTGCCCGCACCAGCCAGGCCGGCAACAGCACGATCTGATCGCTGATTAAAAAAATCGTTATTCAACAAACCAACATCGTTCAAAGGAAACCATCATGAACTCGAAATTTATCGCCTCCGCAGTTGTCGCCCTTTCCGCATTGACCGGCGCCAGCGTCTTTGCACAAAGCAACCTGAACGGTGAAGCCGCCCTGGCCATCCGCCCAGTCGCTTCGACCAGCATGGTCACCCGTGCACAGGTGCAAAACAACGTGACCCCAGGCCAGAACGGCGAAGCCGCCGCAGGTGCCTGGGCACGCCAGCAGTCGTCCGTCAGCGCCGTGAGCCGCGCTGAAGTTCGCAACGAGGCCGTTGCGGCCGCCCACATGGCCGCTGGTAACAGCTCGATGTGATCAAGCGCAGGCTCAGGCCTGCGTTGGACAAGCAACCCCGAAAGGCCTGCCATTGCAGGCCTTTTTTTCTTGGCGCTCACTATTGCCACTCACAAAGGGGCAAGCGCTTAAACTTGAGGCATTCCCGGGCGCCTCATGCCACCGGCCGCTTCGGCCCCTCCTCTCTTCAAAACCCAGCCCTTTATGCCAACCACCACACCGGGTTTTGCCTCTGCCTTTGCCACAGCGTTCACGCCCCCGTTGCTGCCCGGCCTGCTTCGCGCGCTTGAAGAAAAAGGCTACACCGCCCCCACGCCCATCCAGTCCGCCGCCATACCCGCCATTCTTGCGGGCCGCGACGTGCTCGGCTCCGCACAAACCGGCTCGGGCAAGACAGCCGCCTTTGCCCTGCCCATGCTGCAGTCGCTCGTCGATGCGCCGCTTACCAAGACCCGCATCGTGCGCGGCCTGGTGCTGGTGCCCACGCGCGAGCTGGCCGCGCAGGTCGGCGCCTCACTCCTGGCGCTGGGCAAGTACATGCCGCAGTTGCCCAAGGTGACCGTTGTTTTTGGCGGCGTCTCCATCAACCCGCAGATGATGGGCCTGCGCAGCGGTGCCGACATCATCGTCGCCACACCTGGCCGCCTGATCGACCTCGTCGAACACAAGGCCGTCAGGCTGGGCGAGGTCGAGATGCTGGTGCTGGATGAAGCCGACCGCCTGCTTGATCTGGGATTTGGCGAAGAACTCTCGCGCATCCTGGCGCTGCTGCCCGCCAAACGCCAGACCCTGTTTTTCTCGGCCACCTTTCCGCCAGCGATTGAAGCGCTGGCCGGCAGCATGCTGCGCGACCCGCTGCGGGTCGAGATCACCTCAGAACCCGAAGGCGAACCCGACATCACCCAACGCGCCATCGCCGTCGATGCGCCCCGGCGGACCCAACTGCTGCGCCATCTGATCCAGACCGAAAAGTGGGAGCGCGTGCTGGTCTTTGTCGCCACCAAACACGCTGCAGAAATCGTCGCCGACAAGCTGCGCAAGGTGCACATCCAGGCCGAGCCTTTTCACGGCGAACTCAGCCAGGGCAAACGTACCCAGGTGTTGATGGACTTCAAGGCCAAGGCCGTTCAGGTCGTGGTCGCCACAGACGTCGCTGCGCGCGGCATCGACATCAAGCACCTGCCCGTCGTCGTCAACTACGACCTCCCCCGCTCAGCCACCGACTACACCCACCGCATAGGCCGAACCGGCCGCGCAGGCGAAAGCGGCCTGGCGGTGAGTTTTGTGAGTGCAGCCACCGAGGCGCATTTCAGGCTGATTGAAAAGCGGCATGCCATCAAGCTGGTGCTGGAGGAAGTGGCAGGGTTTGAGCCCGTCGAAGTCGCGCCGGTGAATGCGGCTGATCCGCAGGGGACGGGGGGGATTAAGGGAAAAAGGCCTAGCAAAAAGGATAAGTTAAGGGCTGCTAAAAACTGACGCTACTTAGCGACACAAAACAACGCTTCACCGAATAAAACAGAATTTTCCGCCAAGAGACTAAGACGTTACCGCCCGCCCGGCAGTGCAAAAGAATAATGTCCATCATGGCCTTAACGTCTACTGGCGTGAGCGTAGCTGTTGGATCACCATGCGTGATCTTATTTCTTACATCAAACAGCTGGTCAAGAATGTTTGTAGTTGGCTGAAAATTAGCCCTCAGATAACTTCTTCATCTCAAGGCAAAAAGGCTTCAAAACCGAAGTCCTGAAGCCTTTTAAAGCGTCTTCAACGCAACGCCGACGAAGGGGCTACGACGACTTGGCAGTCGAAGTTGTTCAACCTGAAATTACTGGCGCGTCAACGTAATGGGATGCCCCGGGTAGGTCACATTCCTCACACGCAGCGGCAGTTGCGTGCCGCGCATGCCATTGCCTGAAATCTCCAGCTGATAGCTCTGCCCTGGCTCGTTGCGCTGCATCATTTCCTGCGTGCCATAGGCCGTGACGTCGATGCGGTTGCCCTCACGCGTCCAGCGCAAAGGGTACTCCCCGGCAACCATGCCGCCGCCACCGGCGTTCAACACCATGCTGGTTTTGTCGCCGTTGTCGTCGATCACCAAAAGCCAGCGACCCACGGGGGATATGGCGGCCTCGGGCCTTGAGGTCGAGGACTGGACGGGAGCAGCAGAGGCGGACTCGTTGCGCCGGGCTGGCGCGTCGGGCTTTTCGGCTGCGGCAGATTTCTCGCCCACAACCTTGTAGCTTTTCAGATCGATGCGCTGAACGCCTTCGTTCTTTGCACCGCAGCGGAAGCAGGAACCTCTTGTCGACTGGCCAGGCCCCATATTCATATTGCACCCACCATCGGGCTTGCCGCTATTGGAAATGACGGTCCAGCAGATGGCTGCGGCCTTGGTGCCTGTATTGGTGATGCGGTAATAACCGGAACCACCATCCTTGTTGGAGCACGCTTCCATCGTCACGGGTGATTCGCGCGATATCCACTCGCTGCACTGATCGGCCGCCATCGCAGGCACCATAAAACCCAGCAGGACAAACCCTGCAATCAACAGTTTCTTCATTTTTTGCTTTCTGGCACAAGGCCTTTGTTATGTTGAGAAATTGCAAACGCAACAAAGTGTATCCCCGCCTCAAAGCAGCACGGTGATTCAGCCGTCCTGGATGCGCCCCGAGTGCGGAAAGGACACAAGCCGACACAAACAGCGCCATCACGCCTACCCGGAACCTGCGTCTCAAACTGCGCGCCGGTTGATGGGTGATGGCTACATTGATAAACGCGGGCGAGACGACTGTCGCCCCACAACACCGCCAGAAGGAGGCATCATGCAAATCGGCAAATACGACGTCGTGGCCAATGTAACGGGCAGCCATGAAGGCGGCTTCAAGGCGGGTGTGACCCGCAAGTGGATTGAAGACGGCGAACAAAAGGAGCTGACGCACACGATTGATGACCGCATCCACGGCACGATGGAGCAGGCGCGTGACCATGCGTATGAGCATGCCAGGCTGCAGGTTGAAGAAGGCTTCTGGTGAAACCCGGGCGCAGCGCTGCCTGATTCGCGAGCGCCAATGCAAAAAGGCTTCAAAACCGAAGTCCTGAAGCCTTTTAAAGCATCTTCAGCGCGAAGCTGAAGTGGGGGTTACGAGGGCTTAGTAGCCGCCGCGTCCGCCGCCGCCACCACCGTAGCCGCCGCCACCGCCGGAACGGCCACCGCCGCCACCGCCGTAGCCGCCGCCACCGGAGCGGTCACCGCCGCCGCCACCGCCGTAACCGCCACCACCACCGAAGCCGCCGGTGCGTGGAGGACGCGCCTCCATCGGACGGGCTTCGTTGACAGTGATGCTGCGACCACCAAGAGATTGACCATTCATGCCGGCGATTGCTGCCTGAGCTTCGGCATCGCTGCCCATCTCGACAAAACCGAAGCCTTTGGAACGACCGGTATCGCGCTCCATCATGACCTTGGCGCTGGTGATGGAACCAAATTCGCCAAAAGACTGTTGCAGGTCTTCGTCGCGGACGGTGTACGGCAGGTTGCCGACATAAAGTTTGTTGCCCATTAAGGACTCCTCAAAAAACACATAACTAACACAAAGCGATGGGGTCCCGAAAGCACAACAAACTCAAAAGTACCGCCGTAGCGCGCGAAACTGACCGATCACCAACTTGTGCAAAAAAAATTCTGCACCCGTGGATTATGCGCCTCAAGTTGTCAAATCCGGGCTTAAAAAAGCGCAAGTTGCTGGAATGAGTGCGCAAAATGCCGAAATAATTGTTCGCGAGCCCAAAAAACCTTCTGGTAAACGCTCATAACGGGCCCATCCGCGCTGCTGAAGGCAATGTCCGGTGTCGCCAGACTGGCTAAAGCCCGCTCAAACAAAGCGTGGCAACAGACGTGCCACGCGCTGCAGAAAAGCAAACTCCTCGTCGGCGAGTTCACGATTCTCGAAGTCAAAATGGCAAAAGGTGCCCATGAGTTCTTTACCGCGCGCCTGCAGCGGCAGGCCGACATAACTGCCCATCGCGCCCTGATAGGGGTGCCCATCAAGACGCTCGTCGGTGCCTGACTCGCCCGTCACGAAATGGCCGTCGCGCAACACGTATTGGCAGAAGCTGGTCTCCAGCGGCACCGCCAACAATACCGGTGGAGTGGCGGATTCACCCTCCTTGTCCACCACTTCCCTGCTGCTGAGCATCAGCTTGTCGAGCAGGTAAACAGCGGTAAAGCGATGCGGGACACGGCTGTTCAGCCAGGCCAGGCCCGCCTTGAGACCGTCCTTTTTCAGAATCTCTTCAAGCGCAACGTAAGGGTTGGAGTCCATATCAAGGAACGGCTGGCTGGCGAGCTATTCGCCGTCGTCGTCGGCAAAACCGTCGTCCTGCGGCGCCATGCCATCTGCGGGGTTGCCGGCGCGTGCAGCACGATGGCCGGGCTTGCTGGTGATCTCGACATAAAACTGGTTTGCGCCGTCCTTGAGCAGTGCATCGACCGCGCCCATCAGTTCAGCAAAATGCACGGGCGATGCGGTGGCGTCGCTGGCACCGGCCTTGCAGTCAAAGTCCCAGAAGTCAACGCCTTTGGGCAGCGCCTTGGCGCGTTCACGCTTGGCGTATTTGCGAATGTCGTGTTTGGCCGCATCAATCAGGCGGTCGCGGTTTTTGCCTTCGATGTTGAGCTGGTAGGTTTTTTTCATGGGAGCCTGGGTATGTACAAGTGCGCTCTAAAGCCGAAGACGGCTCCGCGCAATCCCCCATTATCGGCGCGCAGCCTCTACTTGCCCTTATATGCCCTTTTGCCCTTTTGCCCGCAGCATGGCCACCGGCTTACAGGGGTAGACCCCGGTCCCCAATGCTTCAGTTCACCAGATTGGCATCGGAGGCGATCTTTTTCCATTTGCGGTAGTCGGCCACCATCATGTCGCCGAATTGCGCGGGCGTCATGTGCATGACGTCGACATCCAGCTTGCGTATGGAGGCAACCACCTCGGGGTTGGCCAGGGCTTTCGCAAAGGCATCCTGCAGTTTTGCGGCGATGGGTGCCGGCGTTCCTGCCGCCATGGTGAAGCCATACCAGAAGCCAGCTTCCATGCCCTGGACGCCTGACTCGGTAAAGGTAGGCGCGTCGGGATAGGCCGGCAAGCGGTTTTTTGTCGTCACGGCCAGCACCTTGATGCTGCCTTTCTGCAGCAGCGGGCCTGCCGATGCCGGGGTGCCGAAGGTAAGCGTGACGCGGCCGGTGGACGTCTCGGTCAGCGCCTGCGTGATGCCCGTGAAAGGCACATGGATCATCTTGATGCCATAGGCTGCACCCATTTGCTCGAAAGCAACCTGGTGCAATGTGCCAACGCCGGGTGTGCCATAACTGAATTTTTCGGGCGAAGGTTTGGCCTGGCGCACGAAATCCTGCAGCGAGGTGAACGGCGCTGGGTTGGCGCTGACCAGCAGCATGGGCTGGTTGCCGATCAGGCCGACGGGCATGAGTTCGGTGGGGATGTCATAGGGCGGCGCGCGTTTGGTGGCAGCGCTGACGCCTGCCACGTTGGAGGTCATCAACAATGTGTAGCCGTCCGGCTTGCCTTTGGCAACAAAGGACACGCCGATATCGCCGCCGGCGCCAGGCTTGTTTTCGACAATCACCGGCTGCTTCAGGATTTCAGCCATGTGCGGCGCGATGATGCGCGGCAGGATGTCGTTGGTCGCGCCCGGCGCGTAAGGCACGATGATCCTGATGGGGCGCGACGGGTAGCCTGCCTCGACCTGCGCAAGCGCGGGCACGGCTGCAAGCACGTTCAGCGCCAGCACGGAAAGAAATGATCTGCGAAAGTTCATGGGATCTCCTGGGTCATGCGGTCATCAAGAAGGGGGAAATCAGGTGCCCCGGAAAACCCGGGGACAGCCTGGAAAACCCGCAAACGGTTTACACCATACCGTGCGGTATGTTATCGTCGACGAACACACGGTGAATCAACGTAAACCCTCAATTCGTCATGCCTGAACACCACCGAACCACAACGCCGCAAGACACGGCGCAACAACCCGCAGGTGCCCTCACCGGCCTGCGCGTGCTCGACCTCACCACCGTCCTGATGGGGCCTTACGCCACGCAGATACTGGGCGACCACGGTGCGGACATCATCAAGATCGAAGCGCCTGGCGGCGACACCTTCCGCTTTCCGGGTCCTGCACGCCATCACGGCATGGGTCCGATGTTCATGAACACCAACCGCAACAAGCGCAGCCTGGTACTCGACCTGAAAAAGGCAGACGGACGTGAAGCGCTGCTCGAACTTGCAAAGTCCGCAGATATCGTGGTCTACAACGTGCGTCCCGCGGCCATGTCGCGGCTCCGGCTGACCTACGAGGACTTCAAGGCGATCAACCCATCCATCATTTACGTGGGCGCGTTCGGCTTTGGGCAGGACGGTCCCTACGCTGCGCGGCCTGCATTTGACGACGTCATTCAGGCGGCCAGCGGCATCGCAGACCTTGCATCACGCGCCTACGGCAACGGCAAGCCGGCTTATGCCCCCATCAATCTGTGCGACCGCGTCGTGGGCCTGCACCTGCTGAGTTCGATCCTGGCCGCTGTCGTGGCAAAAATGCGCACCGGCAAAGGCCAGTCGGTCGAAGTACCGATGTTTGAGACCATGGCAACCTTTGTGCTTGGCGACCACCTTGGCTGGCGTACCTACGACTTCGACGAAGGAGACATGTGTTACGCGCGCATCATGACGCAGTTCCGCAGGCCCTTTGACACCAAAGACGGCTACATGTGCATCATTCCCTATGTCGACCAGCATTGGCACAAGCTGCTGACCAGGCTTGACCGCACAGATCTGCTGTCCGATGCGCGTTTCAGGACGCAGGCCAGCCGCTCTGACAACATCACGGTGGTGTACGGCTTTGTCGATGAAGTCGCCCGCAGGTTTACCAATGCCGAATGGGTGGTGATCCTTGAAGAACTGGACATCCCCCACGTTCCACTGCAGTCAGTCGAGGGCTTGCTGACCGACCCGCACCTCGCGCAGGTCGGCCTGTTTGGTCGCGCCCAACATCCGACGGAAGGCGAAATCACCACCATGCGCCCCACGGCCATGTTCAGCGAAACGCCACAAAGCATCAGGCGGCATGCACCCAATGTTGGCGAGCACAGCGATGAGGTGTTGGGCGAAGCAGGCTTCAGTGCCGAAAGGATTGCCTCGCTCCGCGCAAGCGGTGCAGTGGCCTGAGAAGACGGCTAGCTGACGGCCAGCGGTCAGGGGAGCCATCAGGCGCCGGCTGACAATGCCCTGTCGATGGCTTCGTGCAGGTGCTGCAGGCCGAACGACACGCCTACAAAAGTGCCATTGACATAAAACGAAGGCGTGGCGCGCACGCCTGCGGCCTTGCCGCTTTGCAGGTGCTCCTGCACGCGCTGCAGGTAGACGTGGTCTTTCATCTCGTTCTGGTAACGCGGAATGTCAAGGCCCAGCTGCCCGGCATGGGCGAGCAGGTGTTTTTCTTTCAACTGGTGCTGGTTGGCAAACAGCAGCTCGTGCATGGGCCAGAACCTGCCCTGCGCGGCGGCGGCTTCGGCGGCCTCGGCCGCCAGCTCGGCGTTGGGGTGAACCTCACGCAGGGGGTAATGCCTGAAGGCAAAACGGATACGGCCCGCGAAGTGCGGCATCAACACCTTGAGGGCGCCCTGCGCCTGCAGGGACGAGGGGCACTCATAGTCGCCGTATTCGACCACCGTGACTCGCGCTGACGCCGGGCCATCGACGTGGTCGGTGGGGTTCAGCGCAAAGCGACTGGCCATGATGAATCTCCTCAGCCGCCCTTGGCTGCGGCTTCCAGTTGGGCGTCAAGCTCCTTGCACGAAGGCGAACACACGGCCTGGGACTTGCCCAGCACCTTACGGGTGCCCATCAGCGAACGCGCCCGGTGCTTGCCGCACATGAAGCAGGACATCGTGGCGGCGCCAAAAGAGGTGGTTGCTGCGAAGGGTGAGCCCGACACCTTGGACTTGTAGCGCAGGCCGTCAGCGAGTACAGCGGTTTTTGCGTCAGCTCTTGCCATGTTGTGGATCTTCCTTGGGTTGGGTGGTTGAACGGTGGAGGTCCTGGCGCATCGCAGCAGCGATGGCCTGTTTCGCCAGCTTTTCAGTCGCCAGCGAGGCGTCCAGCGCAGAGCGGCAAAGCCCTGCGTACTGGTAGTTGAGGTTTTCATACAGCTCGGCGGCTGCAGGATGCGTGTCAAGCAAGGCACGCAGTTCGGTGCCCTGGACAACTTCGCTGAATTCGCTGGCCAGGTGCTCTGCAACGATGCGGTATTGACCCGCATCCACCGGGGTAGCACTGTGATCCAGGCGCTCAAGCAACTCCGCCAGCACAAAAGTGTTGGTGAGATCGGCCTTTTTGCCGGATGCAGGGGTGGGTGTTTGGGTAGTAGCGTTCATGGACAGCAACTGGGGCTTTTCGGCCCGAATTCAAGCGTTGCAAACTCCATTTTACCCCCTCCGCAAAGTCACTGCGTCGGGGTAATCGCTATCTAATTTATAGCTGCCTGTACGCATGCGGTGTGGATCGGGGGTCACCCTTCACAAAAAAGCCGCCAAAACACGTTTTTTTACCCCTGAGGTCCAAAAGATCAGTGAAGGGACCAGCACCTTCCGGCTGCGCCTTACAGCTTGGCGATAGACACTTCAGTCGATTTCACGAGGGCCACCACATCGCTGCCAATCACCAGTTCGAGCTGGTCGACAGAACGGGTGGTGATGACGGAGGTCACGATGCCCCACGGTGTTTCGACATCGATTTCGGAGACAACGTCGCCGCGAATGATTTCCTTGACCTTGCCGCGAAACTGGTTGCGGACGTTGATGGCTTGAATGGACATGGGTGTTCTCCTTGAACTCTGGTTTAAAAACGGGTTTTGATGTGTGCGTCAGACAGCCCAGCGCAAGCCGCTGGCCGATGCACCCGGCCACGACGCTTCGGGTTGTGGTTTTTCTTCGCCGGTACGTTGCAGCACACGGTTGAGGATGCGGTTCTCCAGCTCACCGAAGCGCGGGTCGTCATGACGGCGCGGACGGGCGATATTGATTCGCTCATCCAGTGCGATGCGGCCGTCTTCAATCAGGATCACGCGGTCGGCCAGCGCCACAGCCTCCTGCACATCGTGCGTGACCAGCAAGGCGGTAAAGCCGCTGCGCTGCCACAGACCTTCGATGAGCTGGTGCATCTCGATGCGGGTCAGCGCATCCAGCGCGCCCAGCGGCTCGTCCAGCAGCAGCAGCTTGGGGTTGTGCACCAGCGCACGCGCAAGCGACACCCGCTGGCGCTGCCCGCCCGAAAGCCTGGCCGGCCAGTCGGGCTGGCGTTCTGCCAGGCCCACCTGCGCCAGCACATCGGCGGCAGCGGCATGGCTGCCCTTGGCCAGGCCCAGCGTGACGTTGTCAATCACGCGCCGCCAGGGCAGCAAGCGCGAGTCCTGGAACATGATGCGGGTGTCATCGCTCAGGCCTTTCACATCCTTGCCGTCCAGGCGAATCGTGCCTGCCGTAGCCTCCTCAAGTCCGGCAACGAGGCGCAGCAAGGTCGATTTGCCGCAGCCGCTGCGCCCGACGATGGCGACAAACTCGCCCTGCTCAATCACCAGTTCCGTGTGTTGCAGCACCTGGCGTGCACCGTATTTTTTCGACAGGCCGCGTATTTCAAGGCGCACGCCCTGCCCCTTCTTTGGCGCTTGCCTTGAGACTGGCAGGCTGGACGCTTCAGGACCCTCAGCGACCTCGGCTTCGAAGGAAGAAAACTGCCCGCGCAGGGCTTTCAGTTCAGCAATGCTCACGATGGCTCCTTGAACACTTAAACGCCGGGGTTCTGGTAGCCAGGGTGCCAGCGCAGCCAGTAGCGCTCAAGTCCACGGGCAAATACATCGGCCAGCTTGCCAAGCAGCGCATACAGCAGGATTCCCACCAGCACGATGTCGGTCTGCAAAAACTCACGTGCATTCATGGTCAGGTAACCGATGCCGGCCTGTGCCGAAATGGTTTCTGCCACGATGAGGATGACCCACATCAGGCCCAGCGAAAAGCGAAGGCCGACCAGGATGGAAGACATCGCGCCCGGCAGAATGACCTCGCGATACAGCTGCCAGCGCGTGAGGCCGTAGGTGCGGCCCATCTCGATCAGGCCGGGGTCGACGTTGCGTATGCCGTGAAAGGTGTTGATGTAGATGGGGAAGAACACCGACACCGCAATCAGAAATAGTCTGGCGGTTTCGTCAATGCCAAACCACAGGATGACCAGCGGTATCAGCGCCAGTGCGGGGATGTTGCGCACCATCTGGATGGTGGAGTCGAACAGGGTTTCAAAAAACTTCACCGAGCCTGTGAGCAGGCCAAAAGCCAGACCGAGACCGCCGCCTATGGCCAGGCCTGCCAGCGCCCGCCCGGCACTGACCTTGACGTGCGTCCAGAGCTCGCCCGACTCGGCCAGCGTCCAGGCGGCCTTGATGACTTCCAGTGGCGCAGGCAGCACGCGGGTCGAAAGCCAGCCCAATGAAGATGCGATTTGCCAGACTGTGATCAGTCCCACAGGCAAAACCCAGGGCAAAGCGCGCTGGCCAAAATCGCGCAGGAAGGCCGACAGGCTGTAACCCGGCGCAGCGGTACCTGCCGTTAAAAATCCCAGGCCTGGCGCATCAACCGCGTCTGGCAAAGGCGTGACCTGCAATTCCCGTACATGTTCTGTCATGGTGTGCTTTCGATTCAGCTTTGCGAAACGCGCAGCGAAGGTGCGGTGGACGCGGCGGGGGTGTTGCGCGGCAGATAATTGTTGGCAACAACCTCACCGAACGGGCCGTTGAGCGCCGTGCCGGGCAGCTTGTCCCGCAGCTTGCGCGGCAGCAGCGGAAACACCAGCTCGGCAAAGCGGTAGGCCTCTTCAAGATGCGGGTAGCCAGACAGCACAAAGGTGTCCAGACCAATCGCGGCGTATTCCTCAATGCGCGCCGCCACGGTTTGCGGATCACCCACCAGCGCCGTGCCCGCACCGCCGCGCACCAGGCCCACGCCGGCCCACAGGTTGGGGCTGATTTCAAGGTCGGTGCGCGCGCGCTTGCTCCCACCTGCATGCAAGGCGGCCATGCGGCGCTGGCCTTCGGAGTCCATCTTCGCGAACGCACTCTGGGCGCGGCTCACCGTCTCGTCATCGAGCTTGCTGATCAGGCTTTCAGCCGCCTTCCAGGCCTCGTCGTCGGTCTCGCGCACGATGACATGCAAGCGAACGCCGAACTTGACTGTACGGCCCAGCTTTGCAGCCCGCGCCCGCACATCAGCCACCTTCTTCGCGACTTCTGCAGGCGGTTCGCCCCAGGTCAGATAGGTATCGACCTGCTCTGCCGCCAGGTCGTGAGCAGCCTCGGACGAGCCGCCGAAGTACACCGGCGGATGCGGCTGCTGCAGGGGTGGGTACAGCAGCTTCGCGCCCTTCACGCTGAGGTGCTTGCCCTCGTAGTCATAACTCTCGCCAGCATGGCTGCGCGCGATGATCTCGCGCCAGATGCGGATGAACTCTGCCGACTGTTCATAGCGCTCGGCGTGGTCGAGGAAAACACCGTCGCCTTCCAGTTCGGCCTTGTCACCACCGGTGACGAGGTTGATCAGCAGTCGCCCACCCGAGAGCCGGTCAAAGGTCGCGGCCATGCGTGCTGCCAGCGCGGGCTGGTGCAGGCCCGGCCGCACCGCCACGAGGAACTTGAGGTTTTTGGTCACCGCCTGCAGGCCAGATGCCACCACCCACGGGTCTTCGCAAGAGCGCCCTGTGGGGATGAGCACGCCCTCGTAACCCAGCGTGTCCGCCGCAACTGCCACCTGCTTGAGGTAGTCAAAACTGACCTGGCGTGCGCCCTCGCCTGTCCCGAGATAACGGCTGTCGCCGTGGGTGGGAATAAACCAGAAAACCTGCATGAATGCTCCTTCGAAAATATTTACGGCCTATTTGCCCGTCAGCGCCAGTCGACTCGCATCAGCCTTCCAGACGATGTCGGCGACCTTGACGGGCTTGGGAATCAGGCCGAGTTTGAAAAATGCGTCGGCCACGCGCTGCTGGTCTGCGACCGTGGTAGCGCTGAGAGGGCCTACAGGCGAAGGCGGCCTGCGCTGTATGAACAGGCTGACCACACCGGCATCCAGACCACTGAAGTCAGAAATGAGCTTGATGGCTTCCTTACGATTGTTTTGCGCAACGCCATCAGCACGCGTCAGCTCCCGCAGCAAGATGAGCAAGGTGGACTCGTGTCGCGCGACGAAAGGTTTTGATGCCAGGTAAAAAGAGTTGTTGCTCGACAGGTCACGTCCTGTTGCAAGCACGCGCGGCTTGATGGCCAGCTCGGTCGCCGCATAAAACGGGTCCCAGATCGCCCAGGCATCGACACTCCTGCGCTCGAACGCAGCGCGCGCATCTGCAGGCGCGAGGTAGACAGGCTGGATATCGCTCCATGTCAAACCGGCTTTTTCAACCGCGCGCACCAGCAGGTAATGCGCACTCGAGCCTTTTTGCAGCGCGATTTTTTTGCCTTTGAGGTCGGGCAACTTCTTGATGGGCGAATCGTTGAGCACCAGCACGGCAGAACTGTCTGGCTTGGGCGGCTCGGCACCGACATACAAAAGATCCTTGCCGGCAGCCTGGGCGAACACGGGCGGTGAATCGCCTGTCAGGCCAAACTCCAGGCTACCAACAGATAGCGCTTCCAGCAGCTGCGGTCCCGCCGGAAATTCAGCCCAGGTGATTTTGGTGTTGGGGAAAAGCTTTTCAAGCGCGCCCTGCTGCTTGAGGATGACCAGGTTGACAGCAGACTTCTGGTAGCCAATCCTGAGTTGCTCTGGCGCCTTGCCGATTTGGGCTTTTGCGCCGCCAAGGCCCAGACCCCAGAGGCCGGCTGTGGTTGCCGCGATCTTCAGGAAGCGGCGGCGTAACTGGAACGGTGTGATGCTGCTCATGGTGATCTCCTGTGCTGCTAATGGCGCTCAGTGAGCAGGTTTATAAGCCGCATCCTTGACCGCAATGGCCTTGGGAATCAGCTTGAGGTCGAAGAAGGTGTCGGCCAGTTTTTGCTGGTCTGCGATCACGCTGTCTGGGACGGGCTTGACGTTGAACTCGTAGCGCTTGAGGCTGAGTTCCACCACGTCGACCGGCAGGCTTTGCAGAGGCGCAATCTGGGCGGCCGCCTGCTTGAGGTTGGCCTTGAGCCACTTGCCGCGCTCGACAGAATCTTCAAACCAGGCCTGGATGACTTTTGGGTTCTTCGCCACAAAATTGCGCTCACCGAGGTAGTACTGGTAGTTGTTGACAACGCCGGTACCGTCAGCGAGTACGCGTGCACCAATGGCTTTTTCAGCTGCGGCAGAGAACGGGTCCCAGATCACCCAGGCATCCACATTTTTGCTTTCAAACGCTGCGCGCGCATCGGCAGGTGCGAGGTACACCACATTGATGTCGCTGAGCTTTAATTTGTTTTTCTCAAGCAGCCTGACCAGCAGGTAATGCACATTGCTGCCCTTGTTGAGCACCACTTTTTTGCCTTTGAGCTCGGCGACGGATTTGATAGTGGAGTCCTTCGGCACCAGGATGGCCTCGGCCTCAGGCGCTGCCGGGTCGTAGCCGATGTAGGCAAATTTGGCACCCGCGGCCTGGGCAAAGATGGGCGGTGCTTCACCGACGTAACCGACATCGACCGAACCGAGGTTCAGGCCTTCGAGCAGCTGCGGGCCAGCCGGGAACTCAACCCACTTCACGGTGGCGTTGAGTGGCTGCAGGCGCTTTTCAAGCGTGCCCTGTGCTTTTTGCAGGACGAACAGACTGGCAGCTTTCTGGTAGCCGATGCGCAGCTCTACCTTGTCCTGCGCACGGGCCACAGGCAAAGCCAGCAGGCCGACTGCAAGGGCCGCGGCACCGACGAGCAGCACGGCAAGTGCGCTGTCTTTCAAGGCCTGGAGACCCGTACGTCTTGGCGGCGGCTCGTTGTAAGGAGTGGATGGATACGTCATTTTTTGATTCCTCTTTGTGTTTTCGATCGGTGCCGGCAAGGCTCTGCCCTGCTGCGTTTTCTTGGCGCTTGCAAAATGTTCTGGTGATGGGGATGGCGCACGCACATGCGCGCCCAGCAGGAGCGTTACACGCTACATCGCACCCTGGAAAAATGCACCGGCTCAAAGCCTGTGGTGGCCGGCAACCTCAAACCTTCGGAGATCAGGTTGCCGACGGCATCATTGAGCCGGTCCGAGATATCTGCACTGACGCTGTAAGTCTTGTCGTCGGCCTGCGGCACCTGCGTGTCGGTGGCATACACACCCGGCAGGATGTGGCGTGCAGACAGCGCCTGCAGCACCGGCCGCAAGGCATAGTCGAGCGCCAGCATGTGATTGGGGCTGCCGCCTGTGGCCAACGGCAAAACCGTCTTGCCCTTCAGCGCTGTTTGCGGCAACAGGTCGAGAAACACTTTGAGCAGCCCGCTGTACGCGGCTTTGTAGACCGGTGTCGCCACGACGATGACGCTGGCCCTGGCCACACGATCAATCGCCTCGATGATGGCCGGGTGCCTCCAGTCAGCCAGAAGCAAAGCCGCCGCAGGTAGCGCGCGGATATTCAAGCGGTCAAGCGTGACACCCGGCACGCCTGCCAGTCGCACGGCAACGGAATCAAGCAATGCCACAGAGCGCGACGGCTCGGAGGGGCTGCCTGCGATCAGCAGCACGGTGGGCTGCGTACTCATTTGTTGTTCTCCCTGATTCGCCTGTGTCAAAAAACGGTGTCTTATTTTTTGGAGTAAATCTGGTCGAAGGAACCGCCATCGGCAAAGTGCTCCTTATCGGCCTTGGTCCAGCCACCAAAAGTCTGGTCAATCGTGAACAGGTTGATCTTCTGGAACTGTTTGGCGTACTTGGCCTGCGCCTTGGCCGAAACAGCGGGGCGGTAGAAGTTGCGACCGGCAATGTCCTGGCCTTCTTCGCTGTAAAGATACTTTAGGTATTCCTCCGCGACCGCGCGGGTGCCCTTCTTGTCGACGTTCTTGTCGACCACGGCAACTGCCGGCTCGGCCAGGATGCTGATGGACGGGGCAATCACGTCAAACCTGGCGCCGAATTCCTTTTCAAGCAGATAGGCTTCGTTCTCCCAGGCGATCAGCACATCACCCTGGTTGCGCTGTGCAAAGGTGATGGTGGAGCCGCGTGCGCCGGTGTCCAGCACGGGCACATTGCCGTAGAGTTTTGCGACAAACTCTTTGGCCTTGGCGTCACCTCCGTATTTGCGTTTGGCGAATTCCCAGGCCGCCAGGTAGTTCCAGCGGGCACCGCCGGAGGTCTTGGGGTTGGGGGTGATCACGCTGACGCCTGGCTTGACGAGGTCATCCCAGTCCTTGATGCCTTTGGGGTTGCCCTGGCGAACCACCAGAACGATGGTCGAGGTGTAGGGAGACGAATTGTGTGGGAGCTTCTTTTGCCAGTCAGCCGCGAGCCAGCCGCCGTTTTTGACCAGCGCATCGGTGTCGCCAGCCAGGGCCAGGGTGGCAACGTCTGCATCCAGGCCGTCGATGATGGAGCGGGCCTGCTTGCCCGAGCCGCCGTGCGACTGCTTGATGGTCACGTCCTGGCCGGCCTTGGCCTTCCAGTATTTGGCGAAGGCGGCGTTGAAGTCGACATACAGCTCGCGGGTCGGGTCGTACGACACGTTGAGCAGCGTGACAGGCGGCTTTTGCGCAAAAACCGGCAGGGCAGACCCTGCCAGCGATGCGCCCAAAGCAACAGCCAGGGCGGTCTGGGCGGAAACATTGATAAAGTGGCGGCGTGAAGTCATGGCTTGTTCTTTCTTCCTGAGTGGTACGTTTAACAGCGAACAAACTGGATTCTCAAAGCAAGACTTGAAAACTGGAACGAATAAAAATTCAGTTCTTTATATCCAAATCATCCTAAGAACATTGCCTACAAAGGCAATACCAAGAAAGAAGACCCCACATGGCACGAATGGTCAAATGCATCAAGCTCGGCGTAGAAGCCGAAGGACTGGATTTTCCGCCCTACCCTGGCCCCTTGGGCAAACGCCTCTGGGAAGAGGTCAGCAAACAGGCCTGGGCCGAGTGGATGAAACAGCAAACCATGCTGGTCAATGAAAACCGCCTGAACCTGGCCGACCTGCGCGCGCGCCAGTACCTGGCCCGCCAGATGGAGAAACACTTCTTTGGTGAAGGCGCGGACGCAGTCCAAGGCTACGTGCCCCCTCCGGCAGCCTGACTTTGCGCTGAACCGTGGCGGAGCGTATCGACTGGCTGGAAGACGGCACGGCCAGCGGCGCCCCCTACAGCCCGCGTTTTGGCGACCGCTACCGCAGCGAGCTTGGCGGCCTGGAACAGGCGCGTGATGTTTTTCTGGCTGGCTGTGGCTTGCCGGCGGCGTGGAAAAACCAGTCGCAATGGCGCATTCTTGAAACCGGCTTTGGCCTGGGCCTGAACTTTCTGGTCACCTGGCAGGCATGGAAAAACGACCCCAACCGGCCGCACATGCTGCACTTCGTCTCGACAGAGGCCTTTCCGGCAAGCCCCGGTGACGTGCTGAGAAGCGCGCAGGCCCATCCTGACCTTGTTCCTTTCGCCACCGAACTGCACGCGCAGCTCTGGGGCCTGCTGCCAGGCTTTCACCGCCTGAGTTTTGAAAAAGGCCGGGTGCTGCTGACGCTGTGCATCGGCGACGCCAAGGCCATGCTGAAGCAGCAGCAGTTTGAAGCCGATTCGGTTTATCTCGACGGCTTCAGCCCTCAGAAGAACCCCGACATCTGGGACATCCACACCTTCAAGGCGGTGGCGCGCTGCTGCCGCCGCGGCACACGCATCGCCACCTGGACGATTGCGCGCGCCGTGCGTGATGCGCTGTCGCAGGCCGGGTTTGTGGTGCGCAAGACACCGGGCATACCGCCCAAGCGCGACAACCTGCAAGGTGAATACAACCCCGCGTGGGAACCCAAACTGCCTGCTGGCACAAGCCCGAGGGCGCCGGTGCAGCCGGGCAACTGCGTGGTGGTGGGCAGCGGCCTGGCGGGCGCAGCCGTCGCCGCCAGCCTGGCCAGGCGTGGCTGGCAGGTTCTGGTGCTGGATGAGGCTGACACACCGGCAGCGGGTGCTTCATGCCTGCCTGCGGGGTTGCTGGCGCCCCACGTCTCGCCAGACGACAGCCTGCTGTCACGGCTGTCGCGCAGCGGCGCGCGCATGACACTGCAGCAAGCCAGGGCGCTGCTCACAAACAAAGAAGACTGGCTGCACACCGGCGTTTTGCAGCGGGTGATGCCCGATGCCGACAAACAGCTGCCGATAGCCCTCACCCAGTCATGGCCAGAAGCAGCCAGCGACTGGAGCCGCATGGCGGACGCTGAAGAACTGGTCGCCGCCGGCCTGGCCGCAGGCGACAAGGCTTTCAGGCATTCGGCCGCCGCCTGGATCAAACCGGCCAGCCTGGTCAAGGCCTGGCTGGCCACGCCCGGCGTCACCTGGCGCGGCAAGGCCAAAGTGGCCAGGCTTGTTTCGGGCAACGGACGCTGGCAGATCAATGACGATGCTGGACAAACTCTGGCAGAGGCAGATCTGGTCGTGATTGCCGCAGGCTTTGGGTCGCTGACACTTGCCGCGGGCGTGATGGACAAACCCCCGTCCCTGCAGGCGATTCGCGGCCAGGTGTCCTGGACGGGCGCGATGGCTGCTACAGGCCGGATGCCGGTGAACGGCCACGGCAGTTTTATCCCCGCCGTTCCCCTCGCGCAGGGCATGGTGGCGATATTCGGGGCGACCTTTGAGCGCGACGAAACGCTTGCGGAAATCAAACCACAGGATCACGCCGACAACCTGGTGCGCCTGAACGAGTTGCTGCCGGGCGTGGCTCTGTCGGGGTCCGACGGTTTTGAGGGCTGGGCCGGCATACGCTGCGCCACGCCCGGCCGGCTACCAGTGCTGGGGCCCGTCGGTTGGGCAGAACACGCGCAGGCCTGGCTCTGTACCGGCATGGGCTCTCGCGGCTTGAGCTTTGCGCATCTGTGCGCGGAATTGATGGCCGCCCAATTGCATGGCGAGCCCCTGCCACTGGAACTGCGGCTGGCCAGGGCGCTGCAGTAGCCCGGCTCTGCACCAGATTGCTACTAAATCGATAGCTGCTCACGCCCGTATTTAAAGGGCCAGCTGTCAAAATGAGCATCAAAAATGGCATTTGAGGGCTGATTTTTTGCTTTTTTTCACTTGTGGATACGAATAGCCAGCGCCAAAGACTTAATAAGTCATAAATAAATCTTTAAGTCCATAAAGCCCTATTTATGATGCATTAATTTGCATAGGCCTTGAAGCCCGACACCAACCGGATCAGTGGGCCGTCAAAGGCCTCAAGAAGGCCATTTTCGGGTGCCAAAAGTACCTCAAGGTCAATGAATACGTGCGTGAGCAGCTATTGATTTAGTAGCGATTCGACTGGCTGCCGACACGGTTTATCAAAGACATCACCGCCCTCAAAGGCATCACGGATGCCGTATCGGCCGCCCGATGTCGGCCAGCAGGTGCATGAGGTCGCGCGGGTGCAGGGGCTTGGCCAGTGCGGCCCTGGCGCCGGCGAAACGGGCGCGCCATTTGTCCAGAAACCAGAGCTTGTCGCGCATGACCACCACCTGGCCCGAGCCCGCCAGCTGGCGACTGGCGTCTTTCACCAGCTTCCAGCCATCGATGCCGGCCACGTCAACATCGATCATGGCCAGGACATAGGTATGGCTGGCCATGAAAGCCAGCGCTTCGGCCCCGCTCACGGCCTCATCCACCAGCAGCAGCCCGCCATTGGCCAGCTTGGCGCGCAGGTACAAGCGTGCGCCCAGGTCTGCTTCAACGACCAGCACGCGTGCGCCCTGCTGGTCGGGCGCTGCAGCCTCCAGCGGGGCGGGCTCTGTGGTTGTGTCGGCATCGCTGCCGTGGTCTTCGGGGATGGCGTCCTGTTCGAGGTCAAAGTCCAGATCCAGCGGTACGGGCGCGGAGACATCCAGGTCGAGCGCTGTAGCGGGAGCGGCTTCCTGCGCCAGCGCGACTGGCACATAGAGGCCATGGAGGCCGTCCAGGCCCTCGAGAATGGCAACCCACTGCAGTGGGCGCCCAAAAACCAGGGCAGCGTTGCTGGCGGGCCGCTCGCCTACCCAGATCACCGTCAGTTTGTCGTTGTCCGGGTTGGCCAGCGCTATCGCGGCCTCCCAGCTGTCACCGTCAACCAGAGCCACCTGGGCTTTCTCGGGAGCATCCTCATTCCAGAGGGCATAAACCACCGGCCGGGATTCGGACAGGCGAAAAACCGTGTTGAGGGCGTGACGTTCCACATCACTGAACCCGAACACCTTGACAAAAATCCGCCTGACTTGCCCAGCATCCATGTTTTGCATTTGGCTGGATTATGCGGGAGATATGGCGGCCGGCAGGGACGCTTCACGGCCCAGCGATGCCCAAATCCGGTTCCGGCCCGAAGGACAGGAAAAAGGCCGCAAACCCGCATGAATACTGGTGAATAAGCTTATGCGCATAAAGGAAGAACAAATGTGTAGTTTGTTTCCATAAGCGGCGCACTTACATTGTTTGCCTATGCATGAGTTTGCCTTCGTTTTTGCCGGCTTTGCCGTGGGTCTGGTTGTCGGCCTGACAGGGGTTGGCGGCGGCTCGCTCATGACCCCCATCCTGATCTTCTTTTTTGGCATCAAGCCGCACCTGGCAATTGGCACCGACCTGCTGTTTGCGGCAGTGACCAAATCTGGCGGCACCCTCAGCCTGGCACGCTCCAGGGTGATCGACTGGCGGATTGTGGGTCAGGTGGCTACCGGCAGCATTCCGGCCACCCTCATCACGCTTTACATGCTCAACCGCCTCGGCCCGGCCAACCCGGCTACCCAGGCGATCATGACCACAACGCTGGGCATTGCGCTCATCCTCACGGCCGGGGCCACGCTGTTCAAGGCCCTGCGCGGCAAGGCCGCACCGACCAGCATTGCCCCCGAACTGCTGGACCAGGCTACCCGCGCCCGCCACTGGGCATTGCCCATTCTTTTTGGCGCCGTGATCGGCACGCTGGTCACGCTGACATCGGTGGGTGCCGGCGCCATCGGCGTGATTGTGCTGATGCTGCTTTACCCCGCCCTGCCGCTCCCACGCATCGTGGCCGCCGACATCGCCCATGCCGTGCCGTTGACGCTGGTCGCTGGCCTGGGCCATGCCTCCATCGGTTCGGTCGACTGGCCGCTGCTGCTCAAGCTGCTGGCCGGCTCGCTGCCCGGCATCTGGCTGGGCACCTTCCTGATGCACAAAACGCCGGACAGGGTGATTCGCTCACTGCTGTCCGTGCTGCTGGCTTATGCCGGCGTGAAGCTGATTTCCATCTGATCCATCAACCATTTTTGACCGTAGCCCTTCGTTTGAAATATCGATAGCCATGTACCAATACACAGAATTTGACCGCCAGTTTGTGCAGGCGCGCGCCAACCAGTTTCGCGACCAGCTCACCCGCTGGAAAGCCGGCACCCTGCCCGAAGATGAGTTCCGTCCGCTGCGCCTGCAAAACGGCTGGTATGTACAGCGTTATGCACCCATGCTGCGTGTGGCCGTGCCTTACGGCGAGCTCTCCAGCGCACAACTGCGCGTGCTGGCCAAAATTGCCCGTGACTACGACCAGCCCAACAACGCGCTGTTTGAAGAAGCCCAGGCGGCACAGGACAAACTCGGCGCGATTCCCCTGCAAGGCGGCCAATCGGTGCACACGCACCTGACCAAGGGCTACGCCCACTTCACGACGCGCCAGAACGTGCAGTACAACTGGATTCCGCTCGACAAATCTGCCGACGTGATGGACCTGCTGGCCAGCGTCAACATGCACGGCATACAGACCAGCGGCAACTGTATCCGCAACATCACCAGCGACGAGCGTGCCGGCATTGCGGCCGACGAGTTGGCTGACCCGCGCCCGTTCGCAGAAATCATGCGCCAGTGGAGCACGCTGCATCCCGAGTTCGCCTTCCTGCCGCGCAAGTTCAAGGTCGCCATCACAGGTGCGCTGGAAGACCGCGCCGCCACGGCCTGGCATGACGTCGGCCTGCACATGCTTAAGAACGACGCGGGCGAGCTGGGCTTTCGTGTCATGGTCGGCGGCGGCATGGGCCGCACACCCATCATCGGCACGGTGATCCGCGAGTTCCTGCCGTGGAACCAGATCCTCAATTACCTTGAGGCTGTGGTGCGCGCCTACAACCGCTTTGGCCGCCGCGACAACATGTACAAGGCGCGCATCAAGATTCTGGTGAAGGCCGAAGGCCAGCAGTTCATCGACCAGGTTGAGGCTGAATACAAGGACATCCTCGAAATCGACGGCGCCCCGCACACCATCACGCAGGCTGAACTCGACCGCGTCTCAGCCTCGTTTGAAGCGCCTGACCTCACCTGCAACCGCAGCGATGCCGAAACCAAGATCGCCAACATCCTACGCGCTGCGGCTGAAGATGACGTCGAGTTTGGCCGCTGGCTGCAGCAGAACGTGGCGCCGCATAAAAACGGCGACCTGCGTATCGTCACCCTGTCATTCAAGCGCCTGGGCCAGGCCCCTGGCGATGCCACCGCTGACCAGCTCGACCTGGCGGCCCAGTTGGCAGACCAGTACAGCGCCGGGGAAGTGCGCGTCACGCATGACCAGAACCTGGTGTTGCCATGGGTGCGTTGCGACCAGTTGCCCGAGCTCTGGAAAGCCGCCCGCAAGGCTGGCTTCGCGCGCCCCAACATTCGCCTGCTGACCGACATGATTGCCTGCCCTGGCGGCGATTTCTGCTCGCTGGCCAATGCACGCTCCCTGCCTCTCGCAGAGGCCATCACGCGCCGCTACCAGGACCTGGATGAGCTGCATGACCTGGGCGAGATTGACCTGCACATCAGCGGCTGCATCAACTCCTGCGGCCATCACCACAGCGGCCACATCGGC
>JAZKCB010000299.1:0-20695 GCA_040388335.1 Pseudomonadota bacterium
CACGACAACAGGAATCACAATCCTGGACTCTACCAACTGAGCTACAGCCACCGCGAGGCCAGATTATAGCGGCTAGTTTCGCTCTCAGAGAGCCAAACGGAAATTACTGTGTGACGGGTTCCTGTGCAGCGCTGGTACTCACCGGCTTGGGAACACGGATTTCGGTCTTGAAGCGTTCCTTCAGGCTGTTGTAGTAGGCCAGGCTTTCAGCCGTGGTCCACCACTTGGCGTACTGCTCCTGCTCCTGTTTGGCGCTGGGGCCAAGGGCCGGATCGCGCGGCAACACCTTGAGGAGCTTGACGATGGCATAGCCCTGGGCACCCAGATCAACGCCCGTCAGCACAGGCAGTGTCGCTGCGTCTGTCTTCAGCGCGGCTTCTACAACTTTTGCCGGCAGCTTCTGGGTCTGGTCACGTGCAACAACCATGGCGGGCAGCAGCGTGGCTGTATCGGGTGCAGCTTTCCAGGCAACCAGTTTGGCGGCACCGTCCTTTCGGGCTTCTTCAGCACCGCGGGAGGCGACGAGGCGCTGGCGTACCTGGTCTTTCACTTCAGCCAGCGGCTTGGTGCGTGCAGGTGTGTACTGGGTGATGCGACCCGAGATCAGCACGTTGGAAGCCGCCTCGACCGCTTCGGTATTGCGCTTCTTCTCAATCGCATCGGGCGAAAAAATCGCGTTCAGGAACTTGGCATTGGTCAGCGGACCTGTGGCGCCCGGCTGCGGCTGGCGTGTGATGCCGCTGGCGGTTTTGACTTCAAGCTTGAGGCGGTCAGCAATCGGCTTGAGGCTGTCGGCCTGCTCATAGACACCGTTGGTGAAGGCTTCAGCGGTTTCAGAGAATTTCTTCTGCGCCTGCTGCTTCTTCACATCGGCTTCGAGCTCAGGCTTCATCTCTTCGTAGGTGCGCTGTTTCGGCGCCTTGATGTCTGTGAGCTTGATGATGTGATAGCCGAAATCGGACTCAACTACCTCGCTGATATCGCCCTTCTTCATGGCAAATGCGGCATCTGAAAAGGGCTTGACCATGGCCTCGCGCGAGAAGAAATCCAGGTCGCCGCCATTAGGGGCCGAGCCTGGATCCTGCGAATTTTTCTTTGCAAGGTCGGCAAAGGTGTCCGGCGCCTTTTTGACCTGGGCCAGCAGCTCGGCGGCTTTGGCCTTTGCCTTCTGGCGATCAGCTTCCGGCGCTGTTTTCTGCACGGCGATCAGGATGTGGCTGGCGCGGCGTTCTTCAATGCCGCTCAGGCGCGCGGCGTTCTGGTCGTAATAGGCCTTGAGGTCAGCGTCGGCAACGGTGATGCCCTTCTTGATGGTGTCGACATCGAGCAGAACGTATTCAATATTGGCCTGCTCCGGCGCCTGGAAAAGGGCTTCATTGGCCTTGTAGAACTGCTCAAGCTCGGCATCGGTCGGATTGATTTTGGCTGCGTAGTCCGCCGTCGGGAAGCTGGCGATCTGGATCTCGCGCTTTTCAAAATAGGCATTCAGCGAGGTGTCTGCCGCAACTTTGGGTGCAAAGCCACTGCCCACCACACCCATCAGCACCTGGCGGCTGGAGAGTTCGGAGCGCACATTGTTTTCAAACATCTCGGGACTCAGGCCCTGGGCACCGAGCATGGTGCGGTAGCGCTCCATGTCAAGCGTGCCATCCGCGCGGCGCAGGGACTGGATTTCGGGGTTTTCCTGGAGGTCACGCGCAAGACGCTGATCGCTGGTGATCAGTCTGGATTTGGCCGCTGCAGCAACCAGCACGCGGTCGCGAACCAGGCGCTCAAGCGTGGCGTAACGGGCTTCAGGCGAATCCAGCAGTTTCGGGTCCAGCGACGGCATGGAAGCGCGCAGCCGCTCGACTTCACGCAGGTGCGCGCGATCCCATTCGGTCTGCGTGATGTCCTGGCCATCCACCTTGGCGACCACTGCGGCATTGTCCTTTGACTTGTTATAACCATCAAGACCAAACAGGATGAACGATGGAACGATGAGCAAAAACAGCAAGCCCATGGTGACTTTGGTGTGCTTGCGAATGAAATCAAACATCTCGGAATTCCTGTGTAGCCAGCGAGGCAAAAAGCAAGGCAGAAAGCGAAAGCAAAAAAGGCCGCCGCGTCAGGCCAGGCGGAAAATATTCAAGGGCTCCAACAAAAAAGGCGAACCATCTGTTCGCCTTTTCCGGATTATCGCAGTCTGTGGTGGGTGCTGACGGGCTCGAACCGCCGACCTACGCCGTGTAAGGGCGCTGCTCTACCAACTGAGCTAAGCACCCCACAAACTTTTCAAACCATATACATCAGTTCAAAGCGTCTTTGAGCGCCTTGCCCGGACGGAACTTTGGAACCTTGGCTGCCTTGATTTTAATCGCATCGCCGGTACGCGGATTGCGGCCCGTGCGCGCAGCACGTTTGCCCACTGCAAAAGTACCAAAACCAACCAGAGACACGGAGCCTCCTTTTTTCAGGGTTGTTTTCACGGCACCAATGGTTGCTTCCAGCGCTCGCGTTGCGGCGGCCTTGGAAATATCGGCATGTTTTGCAATGTGTTCGATCAGTTCAGTCTTGTTCACAAGGGACCCCTCGTTGATAAAAGTTAATCTGGTTGTCTCTAAAAAATATCTCCCGGGATATCGGTAAGCGATATCAGCGGGAGGCGGCAGGCGCAGGTTATCTGCTGATCACATTAGAGCCATGGACTTCCAAGGTGTCAATACAGCATCGGGTTTTTACAACGTGCGGAGGCGGATTCTAGCCTCATTTTTCACGCTTTCACCACATGACTGTCTGTACACGTTGCAATTTTCCTGCCTTGCAAAAAGACAGATCAGCCAAGCGCGGCGGCAATCGCCTTGCCGACATCCGATGTAGAGGCACGGCCACCCAGGTCGGGCGTGCGCGGTGCACCACTCTGGGGTGCAAGAACTTTTTCAATGGCGGCCAGGACCGCGTCATGCGCGTCCTTGTGCCCGAGAAATTCCAGCATCATCGCGCCACACCAGATCTGCCCAATGGGGTTGGCCACCTGGCGGCCTGCAATGTCAGGGGCGGAGCCGTGTACGGGTTCGAACAAGGAAGGAAATTTTCGCTCGGGATTCAGGTTGGCACTCGGCGCAATGCCAATCGTGCCGGTGCAGGCAGGCCCGAGGTCGCTGAGAATGTCGCCAAAGAGATTGCTCGCCACGACTACGTCAAAAAAATCGGGCCGCTGCACAAAATGCGCCGTGAGAATATCGATATGGAATTTATCGAGCGTGATGCCCGGATAGCCTCTGGCCATCTCGGCCACGCGCTCATCCCAGTAGGGCATGGAAATTGAAATGCCGTTGGATTTGGTGGCACTGGTCAGGTGTTTTTTCGGCCGCGACTGGGCCAGCTCGAATGCAAACTTGAGCACACGGTCCACCCCTATGCGCGTGAAGACCGACTCCTGCAGCACAAACTCCCTGTCGGTGCCCGGGAAAGCCTTGCCGCCTATGCTGGAGTATTCACCTTCGGTGTTTTCGCGCACGATGTAAAAATCAATTTCCCCGGGCAGGCGCGGGCTGCCGTCGCGGCGCACCACAGGCGCGATGATGCCGGGCATCAGGCGCGCCGGGCGCAGGTTGATGTACTGGTCAAACTCGCGGCGAAACAGCAGCAGCGAACCCCAGAGCGACACATGGTCCGCAATCTTCTCAGGCCAGCCGACAGCCCCGAAATAAATCGCATCATGGCCGCCTATCTGGTCCTTCCAGTTATCGGGCAGCATCTGGCCGTGCTTCTCAAAATAGTCCCAGCTTGAAAAATCAAAATGGTCAAACTGCAGGTCAATGCCGAACTTGCGGGCAGCAGCGTCCATGACGCGTATGCCTTCGGGCATGACTTCCTTGCCAATGCCGTCGCCGGCGATGACTGCGATTCTTTTTTTACCTGTGGCCATGATGATTTCCTTATGTTGTGGTTTTGAAAAATTTCAGCGCCTCTGCCAACAGCAGATCAGGCGCTTCTTCGGCGATGTAATGTCCGCAAGGAAGGCTGCTTCCTGAAACGGAGTGCGCGCGTTCACGCCAGAGCTTCAGCACATCAAAACAACGGCCGACCGCGCCATGCTCGCCCCACAGAACATGCAAGGGTTGCAACAGTTTGTAGCCTGACGCGATATCTGCCCTGTCATGCACCAGATCGACGGTGGCTGATGCGCGATAGTCTTCGCAAATGGCATGCGCCGTGCCTTCGATCTGCGCACAGCGTTCATATTCGGCCAGGGCGTCGGGCGCGAATGCTGCCATGCCGGCATGGCGCTTGCCCATGACGCTGTGCAGGTAGCGCACCGGGTCTGAGGCAATCAAGGCCTCGGGCAACGGTGGCGGCTGGATCAAAAAGAACCAGTGCCAGTAAGCCGTCGCAAAAGCCTCGCTGGTGCCTTCATACATGGCCAGGGTGGGTGCGATGTCCAGTAGCATCAGCCGCTCAACCGCGTCAGGATGGTCTGCGGCCAGTCGATGCGCCACACGCGCGCCGCGGTCATGCGCCAGCACCTGGAAACGTTCGAAGCCATGGTGACGCATCATGGCCATGGCATCCAGCGCCATCTGGCGTTTTGAGTAGGCCAGATGGTCTGCATCGCTGGCCACCCGTGCGGAGTCGCCGTAACCGCGTAAATCCATCAGCACCACCGTGAAGTGGGCGGCGAATTGCGGCGCCACACGATGCCACATGGCATGACTTTGTGGATGACCATGCAACAGCAGGAGGGGTGGTCCGTCACCTCCACGCAGGCTGCGCAACTCGCCGGCAGGACCAGCGACCATCTGCGATGAAAAACCCTCAAACAAGTGCGCTACTCCATGCACAGGAATAAATTTTTGTCTCAATTAACTTTGACATGGGGCACATCATGCCGTGTTGAGGCAGAGGATTCAATGAATAATCATGGCATTGATTATTTCTTTAAAAGAAATTATGGAACGAAGTGACCTCGAACTTGTATTGGCGATACGTGACCACGGAAGCCTCGCTGCCGCAGCGCTGAGTCTGGACATTGCCGCGCCAGCCGTCACCAAACGCCTTGCTGCGCTGGAGGCAAAACTTGGCCAAAAGCTGTTTCAGCGGACAACGCGGCGCGTCAGTCCCACGGCAGAGGGAGAAATACTGTGCGAGCGTGCACGCGTGCTGCTGCAGGACTTCTCAAAGCTTGAAGCCGAGCTTCAGGAACGCAAGGCACAGCCGACCGGGTTGATCCGTCTTGTCGCCACCTTTGGTTTTGGCCGGCTGTGGCTGGGGCCTGCGCTTGCAGAGTTTCAGCAGCGCTATCCAAAGATTGAGATACAGCTTCAGCTGACCGAGCAGTTGCCCGATCTGGCGCGCGATGGCTTCGACGGCGCCATATGGTTGTGGTCTGTGAACAGCAGGCAGGCGGCAGAGTGGGTGTCACGCAGGCTGGCCAAAAACCAGCGGGTCATGGTCGCTTCGCCCGGCTACATCAGGCAGTACGGCATGCCCGCCAGCCTGGAAGACCTCGAGAACCATACCTGCCTGATTGCAAGGGAAAACGGCAGCGCAGCCACGCAGCGTTTTGACATATGGCAACTTCACCGGGAGAGGACCAAAACCCCGGTTCGCGTACGGGTGCACGGCGCACTCTCAAGCAACTCCGGTGAACTGGTGCGCGACTGGTGCCTGCAGGGTCGCGGCATCATGCTGCGCAGTCTTTGGGACATTGCGCCGGTGCTGGCATCTGGTGAACTGGTGCGCGTACTGCCGGCATGGTCCATGCCCGATGCCGACATCCACTGGCTGGCGCCCTACCGCGCTGATGCGCCCAAACGCATACGCCTGCTGATTGATTTTCTGGTGGCGCAATTTGCGGGAGAGCCCTGGAAGAACAGGCAACAACAAGCCGGGCGCTGAGCCAGGCGCTGCAGATGAAGCTTTGTCAGGCAGCTGGCGCTTTTGGTTTTGCCGTGCGTACCACCAGCGCGACGCCGATAGCCGTGAGCACTGTACCTATGACCGTGGCGGCCGTAATGAGTTCGTCGAACAGCACCCAGGCCATCAGCGCAGTCACGGGTGGTACGAGATACAGAAGACTGGTCACAGCGGTTGCAGCACCGCGTTGAATCAGCAGGTAAAGCAGGGAGCTGCCACCCAGCGTGAGCGCGAGGACTGCCCAGGCCAAAGCCCCGATGAAGCGCGGATTCCAGCTGACAGGTTCTGCCTCCAGCAAGGTAAACGGCAATGTGACCAGCAATGCAGCACCAAGCTGTATGACGTTGGCCGTGCGCACATCGGTGGGTTTGACGTGGCGCTTCTGGTAGAGCGTCCCGGCCGTAATGCTGAAGAGTGCGATCACGGTTGCTGTCAGGGTGAGCGCAGTCACCTCATGGCCAGTGCCGAATTTGCGTGATACCACCAGAAGCAACCCACCCAGCCCCAGGGCGAGACCCATCCACTGCACGGGCGTTACCCTGGGCTCGCCCTGATCAGGATCGCCAGATCCAATCCATGACACCCACAAGGCGGTGAGTACGGGTTGCAAACCCACAATCAGCGCGGCAAGACCCGAGCCCATGCCGCCCTTGACGGCGACCCACACACCACCGAGATACCCGGCATGCATCAGCACACCCGTCACACCAAGATGCAGCCATTGCTGCCGCCCTGTTGGCCACACGGCACGCGCAGCTGTTATCCAGACCAGAAAACAGACAATCGAGAAAAAATAACGGATGGAAAGAAACGTCAGCGGCGGCGCATAAGGCAGGCCGTATTTGGCGACGATAAAACCTGTGCTCCAGATCAAAACGAACACCGCAGGCATGGCGCGTATCAGGACGCTTTCGGAAGGCTTGGAACTCACAGAAACATCTACAAGTGGTCGTTGGCTGTTTGGCTTATTTGGCCCGCGCACGGATTTCAGGAATGGCTTTTTGCAGGTAATAAATCATGGACCAAACCGTCAGGACGGCGGAAATCCAGATCAGCCAGGTGCCCCAAAGGTGCGTGTTGATGGCGCCAAACAAGGTTCCGTCAAACAGCAGGAAGGGAATGGCAATCATCTGCACAGTTGTCTTGATCTTGCCCAGCATGTGTACGGCCACACTCTTGGTTGCGCCTATCAGGGCCATCCATTCGCGCAAGGCAGAAATGGCTATCTCACGGCCAATGATGATGAGCGCCACAAACACGTCGGCCCGTCCAAGATGAACAAGCACCAAAAGCGCGGCACAAACCAGAAACTTGTCGGCCACCGGATCGAGGAAGGCACCGAACGATGAAGTCTGGTTGAGCTTGCGTGCCAGAAAACCATCAAGCCAGTCTGTTGCGGCAAACACCACGAACATCACCGTGGCGATCATGTTCTGGTCGACAGGCGCCAGCTTGATGTAGAAAACGCCCACGATCAGGGGAATCGCAACGATGCGCGTCCAGGTCATGAGGGTGGGAATAGTCCAGAACATCTTCACGCATTTTGGCATGAGCGGGCGTCTGGCGGTCCAGGCCGCGAAAAGTCAGTGCAATACGCGGTAAATCTCTTCGGCCAGTTCGCGTGAAATACCGTCGACCGTCGCGATGTCCTCAACACTCGCCGAGGCAATGGCGCGTATGCCGCCAAACCGCTGCAGAAGGCTGGCGCGCTTCTTGGGGCCTATGCCCTCGATGTCTTCCAGTTTGCTGCCACCTACCCTCACCTTGGCCCGTTTTGCGCGCATGCCGGTAATGGCAAAACGGTGCGCCTCGTCGCGTATCTGGGCAATCAGCATGAGCGCGGCCGAGTCACGGCCAAGATATATCTTTTCGCGGCCGTCGGCAAACACCAGCTCCTCAAGACCAACCTTGCGGCCCTCGCCTTTCTCGACACCGGCAATCAGGCCGAGGTCCAGGCCGAGCTCTTCAAACACCTCGCGCGCCATGGACACCTGGCCCTTGCCGCCATCGACCAGCACCAGGTCAGGCAGCTTCGCTTCGTTGTGACGCGCAGCTTCTGCCAGCTTGCTGTAGCGGCGCGTCAGCACCTGCCGCATGGCGGCATAGTCGTCGCCCGGCGTGATGCCTTCGATGTTGTAGCGGCGGTATTCAGCGCTCTGCATCCTGTGCTCATGAAAGACGACGCACGATGCCTGTGTTGCTTCACCCGCCGTGTGCGAGATGTCAAAACATTCGATGCGCAATGCGGCCAGGTCCTCCATCTTGAGGTCCAGTGCCTCGGCGAGTGCGCGCGTTCTGGCCTGCTGCGAGCCCTGCTCGGACAACAGCCGAGCGAGCTGCAGGCTGGCATTTTTTTCAGCCATCTCCAGCCAGATGCGGCGCTGCTCGCGCGGCTGGTGAATGGCGGCAATGCGGTTCCCCGTCTGGGCGATCAGCGCTGCGATCAGTTCCTTGTCCACCGGTTCGCTGCACACCAGCGTGGGCGGTACCGGCACATCAATGTAATGCTGGGCGATGAAAGCCTCAAGTACCAGCGCTTCGAGGGATTTTGTGCTTTTTGGAGTGACGGCATCCCCGTCGTTAACCGCATCGCCAGCCTCGGCAATCTCGGCGTCCAGCTCAGCCACATCCACGGCGTTCTCGATATGCGTCGGGAAGTAAGGCCTGTCGCCGAGGTGCCGACCGCCGCGCACCATGGCAAGGTTCACGCAGGCCTTGCCGCCCTGCACTTTCACGGCCAGGATGTCCACGTCCTTGTCAACGCCCATGCCACCCATTTCCATGGACTGCTGGTGCAGCACCTTGGACAGCGCGGACATCTGGTTTCGCAGCTCTGCCGCCTGTTCAAACTCGAGCTTTTCGGCATGCTGCAGCATCTGCCGCTCAAGCCCGCTCAGGATCTCCTGCGTCTCACCCTGCAAAAATTTCTCCGCATTGGCCACGTCCTGCGCGTATTGCTCGGGAGTGATATTGCCGACGCAAGGGGCAGAACAGCGCTTGATCTGGTACAGCAGGCACGGCCGGGTACGGTTGCTGAAGACCGTGTCTTCACAGGTACGCAGCTTGAAGACCTTTTGCAGCAGCAAAATGCTTTCCTTGACCGCCCACGCACTGGGGTAAGGGCCGAAGTAGCGGTGCTTTTTTTCAACCGCTCCGCGGTAATAGGCCACGCGGGCAAAGGTGTGCGAGGCGAGCTTGAGATAAGGGTAGCTCTTGTCGTCGCGAAACAGGATATTGAACTTCGGGTTCAGCGTCTTGATGAGGTTGTTTTCGAGCAGCAACGCCTCGGCCTCGGAGCGCACCACCGTGGTCTCCATGCGGACGATTTTGGTGACCATGTGGCCTATGCGTGTGCCGCCATGGTTCTTCTGAAAATAGTTCGAGACGCGTTTTTTCAGGTTGCGCGCCTTGCCCACATAAAGCACGCCGCCCTCCGCATCGAAATAGCGGTAGACACCCGGCATCGCCGGCAATGCAGCGACTTCGCTGAGCAGTTGTGGGTCGAATTCGTGGGTTTTGGTCATGCAGTCAAAAAACGCGGCGGTCTGTCTGTAACCCCATATTGTGGACAATCCTGTCATGGATCACAGCGAGCGAACCCTGCAATGGGACATATTTTGCAAGGTCATTGACAACTTCGGAGACATTGGCATCTGCTGGCGCCTGGCCGCAGACCTTGCATCGCGCGGCCAGCGGGTCCGTCTGTGGATTGATGATGCGAGCGCATTGACATGGATGGCCCCTCATGGCCAGACAGGTGTCAGCGTGCTGGCGTGGGCGGATGAGCTTGCCGGCGCAGATCTGGCTTTGGTTGCGGTTGCTCCGACGGATGTGCTGGTGGAGACCTTTGGTTGTGACATTCCCCACCGGTTTATGACGGCTTGTGCAGAACAAGCCGCCTTCAACGGCAAAAACCCGGTCTGGATCAACCTTGAGTACCTGTCCGCCGAGCCGTATGCCGAGCGTAATCATGGCCTGCCCTCCCATGTCGCCGCAGGCCCCGCGGCAGGATGGAAAAAATGGTTTTTTTATCCCGGCTTTACGTCCCGCACAGGCGGACTCCTGCGCGAAAAAAATCTCGCCGCAAGGCAAAACGCCTTTGTTCGTGATCATTGGCTGAACGAACTGGGCATGGACTGGCAGGGCAAGGTGCTGGTTTCCCTGTTTTGTTATGAACCGCCTGCACTGGCCGCCTTGTTGCAGCAATTTGCGGCGCAAGGGCTGGATGGCAAGCCCGTGCACCTGCTGGTGGCCGAAGGGCGTGCCAGAAAGGCCGTTCAGGCTCTCCAGCAGCCAGCTACCTCGGGTCAACTGACGACTTCATACCTGCCGTTGCTGGCACAAACCGATTTCGACCACCTGCTTTGGGCCTGCGACCTCAACTTTGTGCGCGGTGAGGACTCCATCGTGCGGGCCCTCTGGGCTGGCAAACCCTTTGTCTGGCAAATTTATCCGCAGGACGACGGGGTGCACCGCATCAAGCTGGACGCATTCCTGGACACCCTTGATGCACCCGCAGGATTGCGGAATTTTCACCACCGCTGGAACGCTGGAGCCGGGGAATCTGCCAGTGGCAGCCTGGTTATTGACATGCAGGCATGGCAAACATGTGCGAGCCGCATCAAAAATCGCCTGATGGCCATGCCGGACCTGACCACGAGCCTGATGGAATTCGCACATAAAAACCGCTAAAATCAGGGGCTTTGCTGGAATTGCCGGGTGTTTCACCCAACAAGGCAGCCCCGCACTCCGCCGCAGAACATGCATCAGGACCAGACTCTGAAGCTTTGAGCGGCCTACTTCACTACCGCACTATTTGCGCTGAACCCGTTATGAAAATCGCTCAAGAAATACGCGCCGGCAACGTCATCATGCATGGCAAGGAACCCATGGTCGTCCTGAAGACCGAATACAGCCGTGGCGGCCGAAACTCCGCCACCGTGCGCATGAAACTCAAAAGCCTGATCGGCAGCTTCGGCACTGAAAACGTCTTCAAGGCTGACGACAAAATCGACCAGGTCATCCTCGACAAAAAGGACTGCACCTATTCCTATTTTGCTGACCCGATGTACATCTGTATGGATGCTGAATACAACCAGTACGAAGTCGAAGCCGAGAACATGGGCGACTCGCTGAACTACCTGCAGGACGGCATGGAGTTGGAAGTCGTGTTTTACGACGGCAAGGCCATTTCAGTCGAACTGCCCACCAACGTCGAACGCGAAATCACCTGGACGGAGCCAGCCGTCAAGGGTGACACATCAGGCAAGGTCCTCAAACCTGCCAAGATTGCCACCGGCTTTGAAATCGGCGTGCCCATTTTTGTCGCCCAAGGCGACGTGGTGGAAATCGACACCCGTACCGGCGAATACCGCAAGCGCGTCTAAACAGACGCCGCTCCCGAAAAAGGCTCCTCCGTGGAGCCTTTTTTGCGCCTGCTGCCTGCCGCTCACGCCAGAGAACTGCTTCACAATATGACCATGCAAAACAAGACCCACGACCTCCATTCGCCTCGCCTTGCAGACGCCTGGGCAGTACTGCAAGCGCACTCCAATGCTGGCAACCAGCTTCAGCCCGATGCGTCCCGCCTGGCCTTTGCCGACCCGGAGTTTTTGCTGCGCCGAGAAACCCGCGGCATACGCTTTCAGCTGGAGATGCTCAAGCCAGACCTGGAGCAGCAGGCACATGGCATTGAAAACACTGTCGTCGTGTTTGGCAGCGCACGTTTTCGCAGCGAAGAAGAGTCGGCCGCCATGATCGCCGAAGCTGAAGCAGGCAGCGACACTGAATTGACCGAGCGCCTGCGCAAGCTGGCGCGCAATGCCCACTACTACGAAAAGGCGCGCGCCTTTGGTGGACTGGTCGCAAAGTACAGCGAACCGAAGCAACCCAAAGACAAGCTTTTTATCTGCACCGGTGGCGGGCCGGGCATCATGCAGGCCGCCAATCGCGGTGCCTTTGAAGCCGGCGGCATCAGCGTCGGTCTGGCGATTGCGCTTCCCATGGAGGAAGAGCCCAACCCCTATGTGCCGCCGGCGCTGCTCTTCAAGTTTCATTACTTTGCGCTGCGCAAGATGCACTTCATGATGCGGGCAAAGGCACTGGTCGTTTTCCCGGGGGGCTTCGGTACGCTGGATGAGCTGTTTGAAGTCATCACACTGGTGCAGACGCGCAAATCCAAGGCTGTCCCCATTGTTCTCTTTGGCAGCGACTACTGGAAGCGCCTGTTCAACCTCGACATGCTGGTAGAGGAAGGCGTGATATCCCCGAATGACATCAAGCTGCTCAACTATGTCGATGATCCCCAGGTCGCCTGGGATCTGATCAAGGATTTCTACGAACTCTGAGGCGCTGGTGAAAGTAGCCTAGGCCTTGAGGCCGCGCACGGCGCCGGTGCCTGCCGCCATCACCGTGCCCATGATCCAGAAAAGGCCGGCAACTCCCGTCAGTGCACCCGCTGCACCAAAAATTGTCGGCATCAGCACGCTGGACGCGTTGATGGTCATCAGGCGCAAGCCCAGCGCCTCGCCGTGACGTTCATGCGGCGTGATCTGGTGCAACATGCTCATCACCATCGGTTGTACGGCACCCAGCGCTAGCCCGAGGATGACCGAACAGACAGCCATGCCGATGGCCGAGCTCATCAGGGGATAAATCGCAAAAATAAGCGCGGTGAGAATGTTGGACGTGGTGATCACATTCTTTTCACTCACACGGGCTGCCAGCAAGGGGAGCAACAGGCGAATGGCCGCAGCCGCTACGGCAAACGCACCCAAAATGGAGCCGATCACAGAAGCGCTGAGCCCGCGTTCGTGTCCCAGCAGCGGCAGCACAAACGTGTGGACATCCCAGGACGAGGATTGCAGCCAGTTGACGAAGAGCAGCCGCCTGAACATCGCGTCCCTGAGCAGGTCCCATGCCCGTTGTTTGGGCGCATCCGCACTCACCGGCGCCATCGGCAACTCATGGGTACGGCGCACCATCAGCCAGCACACCAGCGGCAAAATGGCCAGCAGCAAAAACGCATAACGGTAGCCCGTGATGTCACCCGCCACGTGGCCGGCGTGGTCAATCATCATGCCGGCTGCAAAAGGTCCCACAAAATTTGCAGCCGCCGGCGAAATGGCCAGCCAGCTGAAAACCTGCTTGAGCTGCGTGGTTCCGGAAGCGGCTCGGCCCACGTGGCGCTGCAGGGAAATCACGGCCAGCCCGGTAGCGCCACCCGTCAGCAAGGCAGCCACGCACAACACCGGGAAAACAGGAAACAGTGCCGCGAGCCCTGCTCCGCCAGCCGCAGCGATGACCGATATCAGCAGTGGCAAACGCAGGCCGTGACGATCTGCAAAGCGCCCGGCAGGCAGTGCCAGAAAAACTTGCGTCAGCGCAAACAGGGACAGCAAGGCACCCACAGCGGCCGCACTGTATCCCTGCTGCAGCGCGAGCAGCGGCCCGGCCAGCCGCATGCCGGTCATGGCAGCATGCAGGCAAACCTGGGCAAAAATCAGTCTGAGCAACTCGGGGTTCATGCTTTTGGCTTGTTCATCAGCCCGTGAGGTTCGACCATACAGACAGACCTGCTACGTTGTTGATGGCAGATCTGATTCACAGCAGCGTTTCGTCACCTTCGTCGGCGGGCGGCAAAATGGTTTTGGACTGGCCTTCCGGCAAGGCCTCCACCTGCCGCAACGCGCGGTGCATGACATTGCTGCGCGTCTGCGCTTGGTCGAGCGTGTTGAGCACGGTTTGTGTTTGCGCTTTTACCTTGGAAAGTACATCACCGAACTTGGTGAACTCGGCTTTCACCGCGCCCAGCACTTGCCAGACTTCGCTCGATCGTTTCTCGAGGGCCAGGGTTCTGAAACCCATCTGGAGGGAATTGAGAATCGCCAGCAGGGTTGTCGGGCCGGCCAGCACAATCCGGTGCCTGCGCTGCAGGCCCTGCATCAGGTCAGGGCGGCGCAACACCTCGGCATACAGGCCTTCCGTCGGCAGGAACAGGATGGCAAAGTCGGTCGTATGCGGCGGCTCAATGTATTTCTCTTCTATCGAACGCGCCTCCAGCCAGATGCGGGCCTCAAGCGCCTTGCCTGCCAGCTCCGCCGCTATCGGGTCGGCGCGCTGCTGCGCATCGAGCAGGCGTTCGTAATCCTCATTCGGAAATTTCGCATCGATCGGTAGCCACAGCGGCTCACCGTGCGCGCTGCGGCCGGGAAGCCGGATCGCGAAGTCCACCGTATTGCGGGTGCCGGGGCGGGTGCACACCTGCGCCGCGTATTGCTCTGAAGCAAACACCTGCTCGAGCAGTGCCTCAAGTTGTGCTTCGCCAAAAATGCCGCGCGTCTTGACATTGGTCAGCAGATGTTTGAGGTCACCGACCCCCTGGGCCAGCGTCTGCATTTCGCCCAGGCCCTTGTGGACCTGCTCCAGCCGGTCAGCGACCTGCTTGAAGCTTTCACCCAAACGCGCTTCGAGCGTGGTCTGCAGTTTCTCGTCAACCGTCCTGCGCATCTCGTCGAGCTTGGCGGCATTGCTTTCCTGCAGTTGCGAAAGCTGCTTTTCCATGGTTTCGCGGACTTCCGCAAGGCGGCGTGCGTTGGCGTCGCTGAGCCCCTGCAGTTGCGTGTTCAGTGTGTCGGCGAGCGATTTTTGCAGCAACGTCAACTGCTGTGAAAAAGCATCGATCTGTGAATTTTGCGTGCGAATGGCCTCTGCACTTTGCTGCACGAGCGTTTGCTGGAAGGTTGCAAATGTTGTGGCCAGCTCCTGCCGGCCGGCGCGTGAACTGTCTCCGATCTCGCGCCGCAATTCGCGCTCTGTCTTTTCATGGCCGGCCGCGATGCCTGCAAGCAAATCGGCGCGGCCCTGCGTATCGGCTGACGGCTTGCGAAATGCCAGCCACAGCACGACTAACAGGTTTGCAACCAGCAACGCCCCAAGCAGCCACAGCTGAATCGATGTCATATGCGACCGGCCAGCACTTCAGGATTGACTGGGGTCAAAGGACTTTTACCGCCAAGGAAGGCGATGATGTTGTCCGCAGCAAGATTGATCATGGCCAGACGGGTGGGCCTCGTGGCACTTGCGATGTGCGGTGTCAGGACAACGTTCGGAATCGTCAGCAAATCCGGATGCACTTTGGGTTCACCTTCATACACGTCCAGACCAGCCGCCGCGATTCGCCCCTCCCGCAAGGCCGCTGCGAGGGCTGCCTCATCAACAATGCCGCCGCGTGCGATGTTCACCAGCGTTGCGCCTGGTTTCATCATGGCAAGTTCTGCAGCGCCAATCGTGTGATGCGAAGCCGGCGAATACGGCAACACCAATACCAGGTGATCCGCCTTTTCGAGCAGCTCCTGCTTGCTGACATAGCTTGCCTTGCACTCCGCTTCAAGGCCCGCCTCAAGCCGGGAGCGATTGTGATAGATCACCTTCATGCCGAACCCGTGGGCGCCGCGCCTGGCAATGCCCTGACCGATTCGACCCATGCCCAGAATACCGAGGGTTGAACCATGAATGTCATGGCCAGACAGCATGTCATAAGCCCACCGGCTCCATCTGCCGGCACGCAGAAAGTGTTCTCCTTCGGCGATACGCCGCGCCGCTGCCATCATCAGCGCAAAGCCAAAGTCGGCAGTTGTTTCCGTCAACACGTCAGGCGCGTTGGTAGCGAGCACACCCGCTGCCGTCATGGCCTCAATATCAAAATTATTGAAACCCACTGCACTGTTTGAACATATCTTCAGGTCGGGACAGGCCCTGATCACGTCTGCATCAATACGGTCACCCGCCGTCGTGACGACGCCCTGCTTGCCCCGCAATTTTTCAATCAGTTTGGCTTTGTCCCAGACTTCATCAGCCTGGTTGGACTCCACATCCAGGTGCTGCTCCAGACGTGCAATGACTTCAGGAAATGCTGCACGGGCGACAAGAATTTTTGGCTTTGACATGTATCGGGATTTGCCGAAAAAAGGTTCAGACGATTTCGAAAACCTGGCGCAGGTAGGCCAGGTATTTTTCGTCATCGCACATGTTTTTGGATGGCGTGTCGGACAGCTTGGCGACCGGCTGCCCGTTGCAATGGATCATCTTGATCACGATCTGCAGCGGCTCGTAGCCCAGGTCGTTCGTCAGGTTGGTGCCGATGCCGAATGCCAGCTGGCAGCGGCCGCGGAACTGCTGGTACAGCTCGATGGTGCGCGGCACCGTCAGACCGTCGCTGAAGATCAGCGTCTTGGTCTTCGGATCGACGCGGTTTTTGGCGTAGTGGGCAAGCATGCGCTCGCCCCACTGGAACGGGTCGCCGCTGTCATGGCGTGCGCCATCGAACAGCTTGCAGAAATACATGTCAAAGTCGCGCAGGAAGGCGCTCATGCCGTAGACATCGGACAGTGCGATACCCAGGTCACCCCGGTACTCCTTCGCCCATGATTCGAATCCAAACACCTGGCTGTCGCGCAAGCGCGGACCCAGGGCCTGGCAGGCCTGCAGGTATTCATGCGCCATGGTGCCCAGTGGCAACAGGCCCAGTTTCATCGCAAACAGCACATTGCTGGTGCCGGCAAATTGTCCGGTCACGCCAGTCCCCAGACGCGCACTCAGGGTACGCAGCACTTCTTCATGCCAGGCCTTGCCGAAGCGCCTGCGCGTGCCGTAATCAGCAATTTTCAGATCATGCAAACCGTCGGCCTGCAATTCAAGAATCTTGACGTCAAGCCGTTTGCGGCCCTGCGCCAGGTCAGGTGTCTTTTGCGTGTTGCGAAAGTAGACTTCATTGATGATGGCCAGCACCGGGATCTCAAACAGGATGGTATGCAGCCAGGGCCCCTTGATCGACACCTCGATCTCGCCCGAGGGCTGGGGGGTGACGGTCACATACTTTTCATTGAGCTTGAAGATACCCAGGAAATCCACAAAGTCGCTTTTGATGAAGCGCATGGCCTTGAGATACGCCAGCTCGGCATCCTGAAAGCGCAGGCTGCACAGGCCGCGGATTTCTTCGCGTATCTCGTTGACGTAGGGCGCCAGGTCCTGAATGCCCGGCGAGCCTGCGTTGCGGCACTTGAAGCGGTATTCAACTTCCGCACCCGGAAACTGGTGCAAGACCACCTGCATCATGGTGAACTTGTAGAGATCGGTATCCAGGAGGCTTGTAATGATCATTGAGAAATCCGGGTGCGCGAAAACTTGTCTCTTGGCCTGTTTCCAACTCAGGAAACTCCTGGCAATCAGCCCAGGAAGTCGACTTCAAACAGCAGCGTTGCATTCGGTGGAATCACGCCACCGGCGCCGCGTGCGCCGTAACCCAGTTCCGCAGGAATGATGAGGCGGCGCGTGCCACCGACCGACATGCCCTGCACGCCTTCGTCCCAACCCTTGATGACCTGGCCGGCGCCCAGTGAAAACTCGAACGGCTGGCCGCGGTCCTTGCTGGAGTCGAACTTGGCACCTTGCACGCCGCCGTTGTAGAGCCAGCCGGTGTAATGCACCTTCACGTTATTGCCGGCCTTGGCAATGGCGCCGGAGCCGAGAACGGTGTCTTCATATTGCAAACCGGAAGGGTTGGTAGTGATGGGCATGGTGGTGTCTTTCTGGATGAGATGCAGCGCCCCCTGTGCCCGAATCATGCGGGCGAAAAGCGCTGGATTAAAAGGAGAGAAAAAGCAGCGGCGCAAGGGCCGAACCAGTCTTTTTCACGAACCCCTGACTTTACCCGCAACCGGCATTCCCGGCAGCCGGCGCGGGGATCGCAGCCGGGCGTTCCGAGGCAACCAGCCCGGGTGCTGTGGAACTCAGTCCAGCCAGGTCGTGAATTCCGCGGCGGGAACACGCGGTGTCCGGAACGTGTTGACGAGTGCCGACTCATCGGCATACCCGAGCGCCATGCCGCAAACCAGCATCTCTTCAGGCCCGGCACCTATGTGCGGCAGGATGATGCTGGCAAAACCATTCCACGCGGCCTGCGGGCAGGTGTGAAGGCCGTGGCCGCGTGCAGCGACCATGATGTTCTGCAAAAACATGCCGTAGTCGACCAGAGAGCCGCGGCCCATGACCTTGTCCATGGTGAACATCAGGCCGACCGGCGCATCGAAGAAGCGGTAATTGCGCTGGTGCTGGGCGTGCATCCTGTCCTTGTCCCCCTTGGTGATGCCCAGCAGGCCATACAGGCCCCAGCCGTTTTCGCGGCGGCGATCAATATAGGGTGATACCCATTTCTCGGGGTAGTAGTCGTATTCCTCGCGGTACTGCGAGGCCAGTGAAGGGTCAGCGCGCAAGGCGTCGTGGGCGGTCACAACCTTGTCCACCAGCGTGTCGCGGCTGGCGCCCTGCAGCACATAGGTCTTCCAGGGCTGCGTGTTGGTACCCGACGGCGCGCGGCTGGCGACCTCCAGAATGTGGGCGATGGTTTCCCTGGCCACTGGTTTGGGCAGAAACTCGCGCATGGACTGACGGCTCTCTATCGCCTCATCTACCGCTTTCGCACTTGCTTCAGAAATGGCTGCATTCACTTGAGGGTCTCCAGTACAGAAAGTAGTTCGGGCGGCAAGGGCACGGGACGGCGGGTGTCGCGATCCACATACACATGGATGAAATGGCCGCGCGCTGCGCAGGTGTGGGCGGCGTCTTCCGGGAACAGGCCAACCTCGTAACGCACGCTGGAAGACCCAATGTGCGCCACACGAATGCCGGCCACCACGTTTTCGGGAAAGGCCAGCGGCGCAAAGTAGTTGCACTGCGTTTCGATCACCAGGCCAATCACCTTGCCGGCGTGGATGTCGATGGCGCCCCTGTCGATCAGCAGGCCGTTGACGGCGGTGTCAAACCAGCTGTAGTACACAACATTGTTGACGTGGCCGTAAACGTCGTTGTCGGACCATCGGGTTCCGATGGGGCGAAAGGCCTTGAAGGCGCTGCGGGGTTCGGCTCGCGGGCGTGTCGAAGAGGTCATGAAGAGCGATTTTGCCATCGGCTCCAGTACGCCTGCGCGACGCGATAGGTGTTCATCTGCACCTGCACGGTCTCGTCAATCCTGACGCCATATCCGCCGGCCATGGAAAACGCCAGCGGTATGCGGCGTTGCCAGGCCCAGTCGAAAACGCGGCGGTCGCGCGCCTCCAGCCCGTCATAGCTCAGTTTGAGCCGGCCCAGCCTGTCGCCTTCAAAAGGATCAGCCCCGGCGAGGAACAGCACCAGCCCGGGCGCAAAGCGGCGCTCCAGTTCCTCAAGTGCATGCTCCAGCGCTTCCAGGTACGGCGCATCAGTGCAGCCATCGGGCAACTCCACATCGAGGTCGCTCGCCTCCTTGCAAAAGGGAAAGTTTTTGGCGCCGTGCACGGAGAGTGTGAACACGCTGGCATCGTTGGCAAAAATGCTGGCGGTGCCATTGCCCTGATGAACATCCAGGTCGATCACGGCAACCTGCAGCGGTTTTCGGGTTTGCCGGAAATGTCTGGACCATTCTGCCTGCATAAGGCGCGCAGCCACCGCCGCATCGTTGAAGACGCAAAACCCCCCGCCCTTGTGCGCATAGGCGTGATGCGTGCCGCCGGCCATGTTGCCGGCAACGCCCTCTGGCTTGCCGGTCTCCATGCCCAGCGCCACACGCGCAGCCGCCACCGTCGCACCGGCAGAACGCCGTGCGCGCTCCGACATGCCGGGGCTCCACGGAAAGCCGATCTCGCGCTGCGCCGCCGCGGGCAAAGTGCCGCGCGTGATGGCGTCTATATAGGCGGGTGTGTGAACCAGCGCCAGCTCGCCGTCGCTGGCAGCCGGCGCCTGCGCCATGCGCACTTCTGGCATTTCGGCCACCACACGGTCCCGCAGCAGACGGTATTTGGCCATCGGGAAGCGGTGCCCTTCCGGCAGGGGCAGCACAAAGTTATCGGCGTAAAAAGCTTTCAACGGGATATTCCGGGCAGTGGCAAACGGGCTGCCTTCATTGGAGAAATGTGGTTTTCAGGGCCTTGAAATAGGGTGTTACAACTAAAATGGTGCACTGCAGCAAAAAGCGCTTGCATGGGTCACGGGTAATCCCTATACTTCAGGTCATGTTGCAGTGCAGCAATTCAGCGCAGCAACTAGTTTTCAAACCCTGACTCACTATATTGGAGATTTAAATATGTTGACCGCTGAACAAATCATGGCCTCCCACAAAGCCAACATCGAAACCCTGTTTGGTCTGACCCACAAAGCCTTTGAAGGCGTTGAAAAACTGGTCGAACTGAACGTGCAAGCCACCAAGGCAGCTCTCGCAGAAACCTCCAACCACGCACAAGCCGTGATGGGCGTGAAAGACGCACAGGAACTGATGGCCCTGCAAGCTGGCCTGGTCCAGCCCCTGGCTGAAAAGACCGCTGCCTACAGCCGTCATCTGTATGACATCGCTTCTGCTGCTGGCGCTGACCTCGGCAAGACCTTTGAAGCACAGACCGCTGACGCACAGAAGAAGGTCATGGGCCTGGTCGACAACGCTACCAAGAACGCACCTGCCGGTTCCGAAACCGCTGTTGCTGTCATGAAGAGCGCAGTCGCCGCCGCCAACAACGCATTCGAATCCATGCAAAAGGCCGTCAAGCAAGCCAGCGACATGGCCGAAGCCAACTTCAACACCGTGGCGGCTTCCGCAGTGAGCGCCACCAAGACCGCCACCAAAAAGCGCTAATTCGCTGATGGCGAGTCTGGATGGGTTGCCCTTGTGGCGCCCCTCCTGAAACGGTTGTCTCCTCGGATCCGTTCGAAATTCATTTCATGGATCCAGTTAAGCCCAGTCTCGCGACTGGGCTTTTTTTTGCCTGTTTTT
>JAZKCB010000300.1:0-1817 GCA_040388335.1 Pseudomonadota bacterium
AGTTTGCGGCGCGCCTGGGCAAGCTGCGCTCGCGCATGATCGGCTCCATCAGCTCCGCCAACCTGTTTCCGCACACCTCCTTCCTGCCGGGGCAAAACACCTTCCGCACCTGGCATCCCAAAGGGCCGTCGCAGATAGAGCTGCACACCTGGGTGCTGGTCAACAAGTCGGCGCCCGAGGCGCTGAAGGACATGTACATGAAGGGCGTGATGCGCAGCTTCTCGCCCTCGGGCGTGCTGGAGATGGACGACGGCGACAACTGGGAAAACGCCACGGCCACCAACCTGGGTGTGGTCACGCGCCAGCAAAAACTGCACTACGGCCTGGGCATGGACAGCAAAATCGAGCACGAAGAACTCAAGGGCAATGTGCACATACGCAAGTACAACGACTCCAACCAGCTGGCCTTCTACGGCAAGTGGCTGGAGCTGATGTGCGATGAAGGGGCAGGTGCATCATGAAGTTCGTGATGGGCGAGACGCCCGTACTCAAAAAACCCACAGCACCGCCGCATTACCCGCTGGTGCCCATGGAACTGGTGTTTGAAATCAGCCAGTTTCTCTACCGTGAGGCGCGCATTCTTGACGAAGAACGTTATGAAGAATGGCTGGGCATGATGACGGACGACATCCATTACTGGATGCCCGGCATACAGGCCAGGCACCGCAAGGACAAGACCCCCCGGCTTGACCCAAAGCGCATGGCGTTTTTCGACGACGACATGCTCAACATGCGCAGGCGCGTGACGCGTTTCATGGACCCGACAGCCTGGGCAGAAGACCCGCCCACACGTGCAGTCCACGTCATCTCCAACATTGAGGTGGAGCTGACCGACAAACCCGATGAGTTCAAGGTCTATTCAACCTTCATCAATTGCCGGGGTCGGGGCGAGGCAGAAGAGTTCTGGCTGACCGGCCGGCGCACCGACATCCTGCGCCGGGGTGACGATGGCGTGCTGCGCATTGCTTCACGCGAGATCGTCACGACACAGACCGTGCTGCTGGCGAAGAACCTCAATGTCTTTCTTTAACCGGGTGCCGTCATGAGCGGCTGGCTTGAAGGACAGGTGGCCTTTGTCACCGGGGCTGCCGACGGCATAGGCCGTGCGGTGGTCCAGCGTTACCTGAAGGAAGGTGCTGCGGGCGTTGTCGCACTGGACCGCGATGCGGACGGGCTGAGGACGCTGGCTGACGCCCATGGAGATCGTATTGCGACAGTGGCAGGCGATGTGCGCGCCTATGCCAGCCATGAGGAAGCCGTGAAGCTGGCGCTCTCACGCTTCGGAAGACTGGACACGGTGGTGGGCAACGCGGGCGTATTTGACTTCCGCAGGCCACTGCGCAGCTACACGGGCGAATCAATGGCGGCCACCATGGACGAGCTTTTTGCCATCAATCTGCGCGGCTATCTATATGCAGCGATGGCGGGCCGCGAGGCACTGATTGCGAGCCGGGGCAGCATTATCTTCACCGCGTCGGTGGCCAGCTTCAACTCGGGCGGTGGCGGCATTCTTTACACCATGGGCAAACACGCGGTGGTCGGAATGGTGAAACAGCTTGCGCTTGAACTCGCACCCGACATACGCGTAAACGGCGTCGGCCCCGGCGGCACGTTGACCGGGCTGAGCGGTACCGATGCGCTGGGCCAGACGGGGCGCAGCATCAATGCCAACCCGGCCGTCTTCCACGAAAAGATGGCCGCCGCCGTGCCACTGGGCTTTGCACAGGCACCAGAGGACCACACCGGGCTCTATGTACTGCTGGCCAGCAGCGCCAACGCCCGCGCCGTGACGGGCGAAATTTTCATGAGCGACGGCG
>JAZKCB010000301.1:0-1601 GCA_040388335.1 Pseudomonadota bacterium
ATCCATTTGAAGTTGCTGGTGATGGGGTCATCGGGCCGCATCATCACGCCGATGTTCATCGCGTGGTCGAGCGAGGTGTAGAAGTCGGTGTAGTCGCCAATCCGTGTGGGCACGGTGAACTCGACCTCGCTTTGCGGAATGAGGCAGGCGCGCAGCGCATCCACCTTGGGCCCGTAGAAAGCTTTTTCAAGCAACTCAAACAGGCTGTGCCGTAATGCCGACCAGGATGCGGGGCCCATGGTAAAAAAGTCATTGAGGGCCGGTTTCGCGCAAGCTTGCGCTGCGGCATGCGCCAGGCCGTCGAGGCAGTCTGTCCTTGCCACCTGCGCCATGTCAATCACCTGGTCGCCAATCGCCACACCGCCCCTGAAGGCTTCGCTGCTGCCGGCGCGGCGAAACACGGCGAAGGGCAAATTCTGGATCGGGAAATCACAGCCTTCGACGTTGGCAGATGCCACCCAGCTTCTGGCATGGGCGTTGTGGGTGGGGTTGAGCGTATTCAGGTCTTGAGTCATGGTTCGGTTTAAAGAGGAGGGGCATGGATCCCGGATCAAGTCCGGGATGACAGGTCAGATCACGCAGGTGCCATCAGGCGGTCATCAAAAATTGCCACGGCGCGCGTCCAGCCGGCAGAGGCACCGCGAATCTTGTGCGGGAAACACGAAATATAAAAACCGGTGGGCGGCAGCACTTCAAGGTTGTGCAGTTTCTCGATGTGGCAGTAGCCAATATCGCGGCCGGCCTTGTGGCCTTCCCAGATCAGCGATGCGTCTTTGGTTTCTTCGTATTTTTTGGCGGTGTACACAAAAGGGGCGTCCCAGCTCCAGGCGTCGGTGCCTGTCAGGCGCACGCCACGTTCCAGCAGATACATGGTCGCGTCATAGCCCATGCCGCAACCGGCCGACACGTAGTCGTTTTGCCCATAACGTTTGCCGGCAGCGGTGTTGACGACCACGATCTCCAGCGGCGAGAGGGTGTGGTTGATGCGCTTGAGTTCGGCTTCCACATCTTCTGCGGTGACGACGTAGCCGTCGGGCAGCCTGCTGAAGTCAAGCTTGACCCCTGGCTGGAAGCACCAGTCCAGCGGCACCTCATGGATGGTCAGCGAGGGCACCTGCTTGCCGAGCGCCTTGTCCATGGTGCTGTGAAAGTGATAGGGTGCATCGAGGTGGGTGCCATTGTGGGTCGACAGCTGCACCAGTTCTACCGCCCAGCCTTCGCCGTCAGGCAGATCTTCCTTTTTCAGGCCCGGAAAAAACGGCTCAATCTGCTCGTAGGTGTCTTCATGCGTGAAGTACTGGATCTTGGGCGCAAAGGCCGGCGGGTCGCTGATGACGTCGTTTTCAAGAAAGATGGAAAGGTCAACGATTTTTCTTGGCATGGGGTGTCCTGTTGTGAAGTGGGTTGAACGGATCTGAACTTAGAAAGAGTAGGGCCTGTTAACACTATTTTCAGGAGTGCGAACGCGGTGAAAACAGTGCCAATCAAGGCGTGCGACGACGGCAAGGCTCCTGCCTTGCCTAGGAGTGCAACGCAGAGTGGCGCTGTTTTCACCCCGTTCCCTGCGGGTTGTGATCAAAAAGGCCGTGCGCGGCGTTGCA
>JAZKCB010000302.1:0-9852 GCA_040388335.1 Pseudomonadota bacterium
ACGTCGGTGGTGGTGTTCATGGTCACCACATCTGCATCCAGGCCATCAGCCACAGAGCGTGCAATGGCGCTCGAGCCACCGTGCGACTGGTCAACCTTGACGTCCTTGCCTGTCGTCTTCTTGTAGTGGGCGATGAAGGCAGCGTTGTAGTCCTTGTAGAACTCGCGCGCCACGTCGTAAGAGCCGTTGAGCAGCGTTTGTGCAGAAGCGATCCCGCTGGCAGCGAAGGCCAGTGTTGCCAGGGCGATTTTCAGTTTTTGAGAAGTCATGCTGTTTCCAGATTTCCGAAGGATGATGAAGATGAAAAGTTAACCGTGCTGGCTGCAAACGACACATCGCCGGCCAATGATTGCAGCAGGGCCACGCCAAGCGGCCATTCGCCGTGACCCGATTCGATGTTGATATGCCCTGCGTTTTGCATGCGCACAAACTCGCTGCCCCAGGCCCGGGCATAAGCGCCGGCCAGGCGTACCGGACAGTAAGGGTCATTGCTGCTGGCCACAAGCACGCTGCGGTAAGGCAGCGGCTGGTAGGGCACAGGCGCAAAGTCGCTGAGCACCGCGCGCCGCTCGGGGTCTGCGGGCGCGACCAGCAAGGCCCCCTGAATGCACTTGACGGCTTCAGCGGGCAAATGCGTGGTGGCGATGCAGCCCAGGCTGTGCGCAATTACTACCACCGGTTCGTTTTGTTCAAGGATGGTGTTCGCAATCGAAGCCACCCAGGCATGGCGCGAAGGCGCGACCCAGTCGTCCTGCTGGACGCGCACGGCGCCCTCCAGCCGCTCGGCCCACAGGCTTTGCCAGTGGCCGGGGGCCGAATCACGCCAGCCGGGGACGATGACGAAACGCACCTGTGTTTTCCTGATTACTTGTTGGGCTGCGGGGTAATGCGCAAATACGGACGTACGGCCTTGAAACCTTTGGGAAAGCGCTCCGCCAGTTCAGCCGGGTCCTGAATGCTGGGCACGATGACCACGTCATCGCCGTCTTTCCAGTTGGCGGGCGTGGCGACCTTGTGGCTGTCGGTGAGCTGCAGCGAGTCAATGACACGCAAAATTTCGTCGAAGTTGCGGCCGGTGCTGGCCGGGTAGGTGAAGGTGGTGCGGATGACCTTCTTCGGGTCAATGATGAAGACGCTGCGCACCGTGGCCGTGGTCGAGGCATTGGGGTGAATCATGTCGTACAGGTTGGCCACGGTCTTGTCGGCGTCCGCAAGGATGGGGAAGTTCACCGTGGTGTTTTGCGTCTCGTTGATGTCCTTGATCCAGCCGCCGTGCTTGTCCAGCGGGTCCACGCTGACGGCGATGGGTTTGACCTTGCGTTTGGCAAATTCGCTGCTCAGGGCGGCGGTTTTGCCAAGTTCTGTGGTGCAGACCGGCGTGAAGTCGGCGGGGTGCGAAAACAGCACCACCCATGAGTCACCCGCCCACTGGTGGAAGGAAATCCTGCCTTCGGTTGAGTCTTGGGTGAAGTCGGGGGCCGTGTCGCCAAGCCTGAGAGTTGCCATGTTTTGCTCCTGATGAGGTGACGCAATAGTTGAGGTAAAGAGCGCCAAAGACAGTCATTGTGGGGAGCAAGTGTTAAAACTCAAAAGAATATATAGCTCTTAATTTATCCACATAAGTACATAACGATTGGGCGAATCATGGCATGAACATCTGACGCAGGGTCAGCAGCACGGGGCAAACACCAACGCGCATCCCATCAGCCAGCATCGCAGGCACAACTGGCATGGCAGCACCCCAAGAATGCTATTGATTTAATAGCTGCTCACGCTGATTTTTATTGGCCTGGAGGCACTTTTCGATCTTGAAAACGGCCATTTTTGGTGTTTTGAGCGGTCCCGGAGCGAGCCCGGACGCCCCGAAGCCGTTAAAAGTTAATATGGAAGTTAACTTTTAAGTATTTTTTAATGTATACGGCAAAAACTGCCCATTTTTGTGAGGCGAGAATACCCAGCCCTGGTGCTGATCCGCCCCTTTGCGCCTGGCGCTTAGCCCTTAGCGTTGGACCAACCAAAAAGACGCTAGCGCAGCTGGTCCCCCTGCATGTGCTCGCCCATAAAGTCCAGAAAGCTTCGAACCGCCGGCACCTGCCCCCGACGCGACGGAAAGACGGCGTGCACCATGCCCGAACGGATGGTCCAGCCCGGTAACACCGGCACCAGCAACTGGGCCTGCAGTTCGGCCCTGCTGAGCATTTCAGGCAAAAAACTGATGCCCGTACCTGCAAGCACCGCCAGCTTGAGGGTTTGCAGGTCATCGGCGATGTAGCGCGGCCGGTGCTGAAACTCGTGGATTTTCCCGTCCGGGCCAGCCAGTTCCCAGGTGCTTCGGCCATCCGTGGCCGACATGGCAATCGTGTCCAGCATGGCCAGATCTTCGGGTTTGACCGGCGTGCCCTGCCGCGCAAGCAGTGCCGGGCTCGCCAGCAGCAAGGCACTCGATCCGCCCAGTTGTTTGACCACCAGGCTGCCGCTGTCGTCCAGCGTGGGGCGCACACGCAGCGCAATATCGACGCCCTCCTCGATCAGGTCCACCACGCGGTTGGTCACCCGCATGTCGAGCTTCACATGCGGGTATTGGGCAAGATAACTGGGCACCAGGTAACCCAGCGTGCTTTGCGCCAGCGTCACCGGGCAGGTCACGCGCAGGGTGCCGCGCGGCTCGACCTGCATCTGCGCCACGGCTTCGGCGGCTGCCAGCGCTTCGTCACGCATGGTGACGCAATGCCGCAGGTAGATCTCGCCGACGGCCGTGACCGACAGCTTGCGCGTCGTGCGCTGCAGCAGGCGCACACCCAGCCGCCCTTCCAGCTCGGCCACCCTGCGGGAAAGGCGCGACTTGGGCAGACCCAGGGAACGCCCGGCCGCCGCAAAACCGCCGCGTTCGACCACTTCGGCGAAATACAGCATGTCGTTCAGGTCTTCCATGGCTTGCTCCTTTTGAAAGATTTGAAGGACCATTGTCCCACCAGCGAGACAATCTATCGTAAATTTGCCGACTTATCACTTAATCAGCCTGCCGGCACAATCTATCCGTGGCTGAAAACAGCCAATCTGCTTTTAAAGCGTCGTTATCAACCCGAATTTCAAACAGGAAAACATCATGAGCAAACTTCTCCACATCGACTCCAGCATTCTTGGCAGCAACTCCGTCTCCCGCCAGCTAACGGCACAAATCGTCGCCTCCTGGGGCGCGGCCCATCCCGGCACCGAAGTCAGCTACCTGGACCTGGCCGTCAACACCCCCAGCCACCTGTCGGCTGAATCCCTGGGCTTTCGCCTGCCAGCCGATGCCGTGCTGAGCGACGCACAAAAACGCGAAAACGCCGTGTCCGAAGCGCTGGTGTCCCAATTGCTGGCCTCCGACGTGATCGTGGTCGGCGCACCGATGTATAACTTCACCATCCCGACCCAGCTCAAGGCCTGGATCGACCGCGTGGCGCAGGTCAACCGCACCTTCAAGTACACCGAGAAGGGCCCTGTCGGCCTGGCTACGGGCAAGACCGTGATCGTGGCGTCCACCCGCGGCGGCGCTTACTCGACCAGCGACGCAGGCAATGCGATGGAACACCAGGAAAGCTTCCTGAAGACCGTGTTCGGCTTCCTCGGCATCACCGACGTGCGTATCGTGCGCGCTGAAGGCCTGGCCATGGGCGACGCGGCCAAGGCAGCCGCAATTGCTTCGGCTCAAGCCGACATCAAGGCCCAGCAGGCTGCCGCCAACGAAGCCAAGGCCGCTCTCGCTGCCTGAGCCACTGCACCCTGAATGAAAAAAGCCCGCTGATGCGGGCTTTTTCTTTGGTCACGCGTGGACCTTGAGGGAGTTCAGCTGTGCTTCAGATGTGCTTCTTGACCCAGGCGACATAGGTGTCCATAAAGCCCTGCAGAAACTTCTGGCTGCCTTCGTTGACGCTGCCGTCTTCGTTGAAGAAGCCTTCCTTCACCGTCAAAAAGATTTCCGGCTGGCCCAGCGTTGGCATGTCGAGGTAGGAAATGATGTTGCGCAGGTGTTGCTGCGCCATGGACGTGCCCATGGGGCTCACGGTAATACCGGCAACCGCAGCAGGTTTGCCTTTCCACACGCTTTTGCCCCAGGGGCGCGATGCATGGTCGATGGCGTTCTTCAGCACGCCGGGAATGGAGCGGTTGTACTCAGGTGTCAGGAAGATCACGCCCTGGGCAGAGCTGATGTCGTTGCGCAGACGTGTGACTTCAGCGGTCGGGGCGCCATCATCGTCCTGGTTGTACTGCGGCAGGTCGTCGATGCGAACCTGCTCCAGCAGCACATCTGACGGTGCCATTTTGGCCAGCGCCACGGCCAGCTTCTTGTTGAATGAGTCCTTGCGAATGCTGCCGACGACAACGGCGATCTTGATTTGGGCCAATGAATGCTCCTGAAGGTTAAATGGGAAGACAGGCCGTGAAAGCCCGACCCGGCATTTTGCAACAGCCCGGGCAATCGTGCCGGAATCAATGAACCCGCGTTAGTTGCCGTGCCCGGTCGCTTCTCTTGAGACCGCCTGCGTCACATTGCCTCCCGCTGGCACATCATGGGTCAGCCAGACGTTGCCGCCTATGGTCGCGCCCCGGCCCAGCGTGACGCGGCCCAGCACCGTCGCGCCGGCATAAATAACAACGTCGTCTTCCACCACGGGATGGCGCGGCAGGCCTTTTTGCAGGTTGCCCTCCGCGTCGGTCGGGAAGCGTTTCGCCCCCAGCGTCACGGCCTGGTAGAGCCGCACGCGTTTGCCGATCACCGCCGTCTCGCCGATCACGATGCCGGTGCCATGGTCCATGAAAAAGCCCTCGCCGATTTTTGCGCCGGGGTGTATGTCTATGCCGGTCTGGCTGTGCGCCAGCTCGGCGATGATGCGCGCCAGCAGCGGCAGGCCCAGGCCGTAAAGCTGGTGCGCCAGACGGTGATGAATCAGCGCCAGCACACCCGGGTAGCAGAGCAGCACTTCGTCCACACTGCGCGCTGCCGGGTCACCGTAGTAGGCCGCCAGCACATCCCTGTCGAGCAGGCTGCGTATGCCGGGCAGCGCCGATGCAAAACTGCGCGCGGCCTGCACCGCATCTGCCTCGATCTCGGCCTCGCTGCGCGACTGCTGGCGCGTGCTGTACGCCAGCTCCAGCCGTATCTGAGCCAGCAAGGCATGCAGGGCTGAATCGAGCGTGTAGCCGACATAGAAGTCCTCGCTCTCATGGCGCAGGTCGGTCGGGCCCAGCCGCATGGGGAAGAGCGCGCCCTTGAGTTGCTCGACGATGGCGGCCAGCGCGTCGCGTGAAGGGAACTCGCGCCCGCCCGGCTCCAGTGAGCGTTTTTGCGATTCTCGCCACTCGGCCCGCAGGCCATGCAACGCAGAAACAATCTCGCGGGTATCAAAAACAGCCATCTCATCCGTCCTGGTTTTTATGGGGTGCACGCCGTCACCGAAAGCAGCTCACGATTACAACCCAAAAGAAAAGCCTGCGTGAAGCAGGCTTTTACGGGAGGCAAACGACGGTTAGAAACCGGCCAGCACCGCGCCCTTGAACTCGGTCTGGATGAACTTGCGGATCTCTTCAGACTGGTAGGCCTTCACCAGCTTGGCCACCCATGGCTTGTTCTTGTCCTGCTCGCGCACGGCCAGCAGGTTGACGTAAGGCGACTTGGCGGCCTCCTGCGCAATCGCGTCCTTTGGGTTCAGGCCGGCCGACAACGCAAAGTTGGTGTTGACGGCCGAAGCGTCCAGGTCGTCGAGCGAACGCGGCAACTGGGCGGCATCAAGCTCCACAAACTTGATCTTCTTCGGGTTGTCGATGATGTCCAGCGGCGTGGCTTTCAGGCCGGCTTCAGGCTTGAGCTTGATCAAGCCCTTGTCCTGCAGCACCAGCAGCACGCGGCCGCCATTGGTCGGGTCGTTCGGAATGCCGAAACGTGCGCCCTCTTTCAGCTCGGCCAGGCTCTTGACCTTTTTGGAATACAGCCCGATCGGGAAGTTGACGGTGTAGCCCGCACTGACGATCTTGTAGCCGCGGTCCTTGACCTGCTGGTCGAGGTAAGGCTTGTGCTGGTAGCTGTTGGCATCGAGGTCGCCGGCAGCGAGTGCGGCGTTGGGCTGCACGTAATCGGTGAACTCCACGATCTGGATCTTCAGGCCGTCTTTCTCGGCAATCTTTTTAACCTGCTCAAAAATCTGCGCGTGCGGGCCGGCAGTGACGCCGATCTTCAGCGGTTTGTCCTGGGCCAGCGCAGCGCCAGCAAATGTGATGGAGAGCGCAAGCGCGGCGGCTGACTGGATAAGGGTGCGTTTTTTCATGATGACTTCTTTTTGGATGGGTAAGACTGAAAACTGGAAATGCTCTTTGTTATCTGAAGGCACAGCGCCATCAACATCGCTGGCCGGTTTGACGTGTAAAGGTTTTCATTTATGACTCAGCTTTCGCACAGCCCAGTCGCCCAGGCTTTGCACGGCCTGCACAAACAGGATCAGCACCAGCACCACGGCCAGCATGATCTCGGGCAAAAAGCGCTGGTAGCCGTAACGAATGCCCAGGTCGCCCAGACCGCCGCCGCCAATGGCGCCGGCCATGGCCGAGTAGCCCGTCAGGCTGACAAAGGTGATGGTCAGGCCGGCGATGATGCCCGGCAGCGCCTCGGGCAGCAGCACCTTGAACACGATCTGTTTCGTCGTTGCGCCCATGGCCAGCGCGGCTTCGATCAGGCCGTGATCGACCTCACGCAGCGATGCCTCGACCAGCCGGGCCACAAAAGGCGCAGCGGCAATCGTCAGCGGCACCACGGCAGCCGCCGTACCAATCGACGAGCCGGTGATAAAGCGCGTCATGGGAATGATGGCCACCAGCAGGATGATGAAGGGGGTTGAGCGCACCGCGTTGACGATGCCGCCCACCACCGTGTTGGCCACGCGGTTTTCAAGCACGCCGCCTTGATCGCTGAGCCGCAGGTACACGCCCATCGGAATGCCGATCAGCGCACCAACAAAACCCGAGATGCCCACCATGACGATGGTTTCCCACAGCGAGGTGGCAAACAGCTCAAGCATGGCTTCTGAAAAATTACCAAACAAATTACCGGACATCTGCAACCTCCACATTCACACCCGCGCCGCGCAAATGCGCCAGTGCCGCATCAAGCTGCGCATGCCCGCCGCGCGCAAACACAGCCAGCGAGCCGAAGGGCTTGCCCTGGATTTCGTCAACCTGTCCGTGAACAATCGACAGGTCGATGCCGAAGTTGCGGACCACATCCGACAGCAGCGGTTTGTCGGACTCATCGCCCGCAAACGACAGCCGCAGCAGACGGCCTTCGTGGCCGGCAGAAATTTCAGCGTTCATCAGGGTGCGTATGCGTGCCAGCACGCTGTCAGGCAGCTCCTGCGGCAGGATTTCATCAATCAGGCTGCGCGTGGTGTCGTGCTGCGGTCTTGTAAAAACATCGATCACCGGGCCGCTTTCCACAATGCGCCCGGCATCAATCACGGCCACGCGGTCGGCCACCTGCTTGATGACCTGCATCTGGTGCGTGATGAGCACCACGGTCAGGCCGAACTCCTTGTTGATCTGCTTGAGCAGGCCAAGAATCGAGCGCGTGGTTTCAGGGTCGAGGGCCGACGTCGCCTCATCCGACAGCAAGACCTGCGGACGATTCGCCAGCGCACGCGCAATGCCGACGCGCTGCTTTTGCCCGCCGCTGATCTGCGCGGGGTAACGGTCTTTCAGCGCCGACAGGCCGACCAGATCCAGCAGCGGCGTGATACGGGTTTTGATCTCGCCAGCGCTGAGCCCGGCAATCTCAAGCGGCAAGGCCACGTTGTCGTACACGGTGCGTGAAGACAGTAAATTGAAGTGCTGGAAGATGATTCCGATGTCGCGCCTGGCCACACGCAGTGCATCGCCGTCCAGCGTGGTCAGGTCACGGCCGCCAACGATCACCTGCCCGGCAGTCGGCCGATTCAGCAGGTTGATCACCCGCACCAGCGAGCTTTTGCCCGCACCACTGCGGCCGATGATGCCGAACACCTCACCAGCCTTGATGTGCAGGTCGACGCCCTTGAGCGCCTCGACGGGGCCGGACTGCCCCTTGTAGGTTTGAAAAATCCCTTTGAGCTCAATCATGCGAACCAGCTAAATCGTTATGTGGCCAATGTCTTCTTGTGGAGGCCATCAGCTCTTTTTTGAACAGGGAGTGAATTTAAAGTCATTTAGCTAAAACTCAAAAGAATATTAAATACATAGTTTAGATTTATAGGTAGTTACGATGAGATTCAAATATTTTTACCCGGATTTTATTGACACGTTATTTTTATCCGGGTAATATACAGTCATTCGATTCAACACCTCTCACCACCATGAACCCCACACCCCCCACCCCAGGCAGCCTCACGGCTTTTGCCGCATTGCGGCGCATCGCTTCAGGCCCCCGCGCCATGGTGCTCAAACAGTTGCGCGCACTGCCGCAGGACCCGAACACCCTTATCCGCGTTTTTGACGATGCCACCGGCACGCGGCTGGACTTTGACCTGCGCCCCGAGGCGCCGGAAGAGCCCGAAACCCCTGCCGTGGAAGCCGAAGCCGCCCCCACAACCCGCGCCGTGGGCCGCCCAAAACTCGGCGTTGTCGCGCGTGAGGTCACCCTGCTGCCCCGACACTGGGAATGGCTTGCCAGCCAGCAAGGTGGCGCTTCGGTTGCCCTGCGCAAGCTGGTGGAAGACGCACGCCGTGCCAACGAGGGCCGCGACGCGGCACGCACCACGCGTGAGGCAGCCTACCGTTTCATGACCGAAATGGCAGGCGACCTGCCCGGCTTCGAGGAAGCCACACGTGCGCTTTTTGCCGACGACAAGGCGCGCTTTGACTCACTTGTCGCGCCATGGCCTGACGACGTAAAACAATACCTGGCCGCATTGGCCGCCGGCAGCTGGAAACAAACAACATGAAAAACCAAACCCTGGGCGCAGACATCAGCACCCTCGACCACAAACTGGAAACCGATGTCTGCGAAGAAGACGTACGCGTCGCCGGCGAGATCGCAGCGCCGCCCGCCACCGTGGCAGACGCCGTACCGCCGCTGGCCACACCACCCGCCACAGCCCACAAGCGCCCGCCGATTGACGACAGCATTCCGCTGTGGAAGACCTTCATTGCCTTCCTCGCACCCATGCTGCTCAGCAACATCCTGCAGTCGCTGTCGGGCACACTCAACAACGTCTATGTCGGTCAGATGCTGGGTGTTGGTGCGCTGGCTGCGGTGTCCAGCTTCTTTCCCATCCTGTTCTTTTTTATTGCCTTCACCATAGGCCTGGGCGCAGGTGCATCGGTGCTCATAGGCCAGGCCTGGGGTGCGCGCGACGTTGGCAAGGTCAAGTCGGTGGCTGGCACCACGCTCACCGTGGGCGTGGCTTTCGGGGTGCTGGTGGCCATCTTTGGCGGAACCTTCACTGGCCCCATGCTCAAGGCCCTGGGTACGCCGGCCGATATCCTTGCTGATGCAACGCTTTATGCCCGCATCATGATGCTGGCCGGCCCGGGTTTGTTTCTCTACCTGCTGTCGACAGCCATGTTGCGCGGCGTGGGTGATACCGTCACGCCGCTTTACACCTTGCTGATCTCCACCGTGGTCGGCCTGATCGTCACGCCAGCGTTGATACGCGGCTGGGGCGGGCTGCCACAACTCGGCGTCGCCAGCGGCGCGGTCGCATCGGTCCTGTCCATGTTCGTAGCCATGGTCTGGCTGGCCTTCAGGCTGCGCAAGATCAAAAGCCCGCTGGCACCAGATGCCGAGTTTGTGCAGAAGCTGCGCATCAACCTGCCCATCCTGAAAACCGTGCTCAAGGTCGGCGTGCC
>JAZKCB010000303.1:0-8756 GCA_040388335.1 Pseudomonadota bacterium
CTGAAGTCGGTCGGGTCCATGCGCATCTTGGCCCATTGCATGCGGTCATTCCAGATGGCCTCGCGCGCCTTTTTGTCGGGCGCATTGCGCAGCTGGGCAAGAAACTGGGGCGTCGTGATGCGCCGGTAGTTGTAGTAACCATCCACCTTCTTCAGGTTCGCCAGCACCTGGGACGGCGGCGTGTCGTTCCAGTCCGACAGCATCACCATGTATTCGCGGTCGTATTGGAACGGGTCGGGCTTGATCGGGTCAATGATGATCGGGGCGAAACACCCGGAGGGCTCCTGCAGCGCCGCATGGCTGTGGTACCAGTAGGTACCCGACTGGCGAAGCTTGAAGCGATAGGTGAACGTTTCGCCGGGCTGAATCCCCGGAAAGGTGACGCCCGGCACGCCATCCTGGTTATTGGGAACCAGCAGCCCGTGCCAGTGAATGCTGGTCATCTCGCGGAGCTGATTCGTCACCCTAATGAGGACCTCGTCGCCTTCCCTGAATCGCAGCACCGGCCCCGGCATGGTGCCGTTGATGGTGATGCCCATGGCGGGCTTGCCGGTGATGTTGAGCGCCGTTTCAGCCACCGTCAGGTCGTAGGCGCGGTTGACCGGAACGGCGCCGATCTCTACGGCTCGGAGCTCGGCCCACGCGGCCGGAAGGGCACCAAGGGCACCCAGGCCAAGCAGCGACTGGAGCGATTTGCGTTTAAGTTGATCCATGGCGATCTCATTTTTCTTGTTAAAAGGTGACGTAATAGTGCCTGTACCGGCCACGCCGGCGTTCTTTTAGCGCTCCGCTTACTGGGCCAGTTCCACGCTGGTCACGACGATCGCGCCGTCGGATTTTTCGGCCTTGAACCTGACCTTGCTGCCGACCTGAACCTTGTCCAGCATGGCAGCATCCTTGACTTTGAAGACCATGGTCATGCCGGGCATGTCAAGGTTTTTGATGTCGCCATGCTTCAGGGTGATTTTCTGGTTCTCCTTGTCGATCTTGCGGACCTCGCCGTCTGTCATTGATGCAGTTGTCGCTGTGTCCATGGCCATGCCCGCCATGCCGCCCTTGTCCGTGGGCGTCATCTTCATGCCCGACATATCCATGCCAGGCATGCTGTCCTTGTTCATGGTGGTCTGAGCCTGGACGTTGGCGGAAAGAGCTACAGCGAAGGCAAGGGTGCCAAAAGCGGCGAGAAATCTGGATGTTTTCATGATGTGTGGATTCCTGGAAAAGTGAAGGGGTGAACGGTTTGTAAAAAAAGTGGCGTCATTCAGGCTGCGAAAACCGGTAAAAATCTGTAGGCTTTTGCGCCTGATCAATGCTTGTGGCTTGCGCTGTGACCCGCAGGAGTATCAGCTTTGGTCGTGGCGGTGCCCACAGCTCCCGCAACGGTGACCATGCCTTTCATGCCAGCGTCGTAGTGGCCGGGCTGCAGGCAGGCGAAATCAACCTTGCCTGCCTTGGTGAATTGCCAGACGACTTCACCGGTCTTGCCCGGCGCGACCGTGATCATGTTGGCGTCGGCATGCTCCATTTCGGGCATTTTCATCATCATGGCGTAGTGTTCCTTGAGTTCTTTTGGCGTACCCAGCACCATCTCGTGCTTGATCTGGCCGGAGTTTTTGACCAGGAACCGGATGGTTTCACCCTGCTTGACAGCGATGTCCGCCGAGGAGAAGCGCATGTTGTCGGTCATGTCGATGTTGATCGTTCGGCCGACGTTGGCGGCCTTGCCAGGCTGTCCAATGGCAGCGGTCTCATCGTCGCCGCCCCCGTGCGAGCCTGCGGCAAAGGTAAGCGCTGATGCAGCGGAAAGAGCAAATGCCAGCGTGGCAGTACGAAGACGGTATGTCATAAAAAAGTCCTTAAAGGGTAAAAAGAAACCTAAAAAGCCGTGTGATGGCCCACTTTAGAAAACAAGGCCATGCAGGATGCTGGCTCCTTGATTACAAAATCGTTATCAACGTCGATCGCATCCTTTGGGCTGCTACCTGCCGTAGAGGTGAAAACTATTTGCTGCTTGCAGCTGGACACCCCTAAAACAGGAAATGCCGCCGAGGTGGTCCCAGGCGGCATTCAGGGGATGGGGGAACAATTCCCGACTGCCATCTGTTGAAGCGCAGTATGTCGCTTCATCAGTCGCGAGACTCTCTTTGGCTTTGCGTTACGTCATAAAGCGCCAGATTGAGCTTTTACTTTACCTATCGAGGCAATCACCTCAGCGCGTGTGAGGCTGCTTGCACTGGCTACAACCGGAACAAAACTTACCTCTGGGCTGGATGGCAAAGCGCCGCTACTACGTGCCTGCAAATATTCAGCCTGAACCTGGGCCCGAGTCAACTTGCTGGGCGTGGTGTCAAAAGTCACCCGGGTAGAAGCTTCGCCCTCCAGGCGATTCTGGACATTGGCCTGTGCAAATGCACTAACGCCACTCAGAGCGGCAATGGCGACAACGGTAGCAGCAAAAAAATTCGATTTCATGATAAGACTCCTTTAGAACAACTTGCAAAGTGCCACCCCAACACTGGGACGACTGCGATGCAACCTTTGCATCACGGTTCCTACTATAAAAACCTAGGGCCAACGCCACCCTGAGCGCCAAATTACAGATCCGTTATGTTCGAAAAAGAGCTATTTTGAAAATTCTTGTGGTGAAAGACAAGTCCGCAAGCTGACCTTGCCCGCGAAAAACGTATCCCTTGCAGAGTGCTTCAATGCCTGGGCCGCGCATGCCAGCGTCTGTTGCACCAACAATTTCAGAGTAAAGCAAAAGCAAGGCGCTCAGTACAGCTAGCGCAGAGAGATTCAGGCTGAATTCACTCTTTCGCATGACGCCGTTTCCAGAACGCCCATCCCGTGCGATATGTCGTTCGCTGACGTCGCATCAGCAGATAAACAGCGGGTATTACAAACATTGAAAGCAAGGGCGCAGTGATCATGCCGCCGACCATGGGTGCGGCGATGCGCTGCATGACTTCCGATCCGGTACCTGTGCCCCACATGATGGGCAGCAGGCCAGCCAGAATGACCGCGACCGTCATGGCTTTTGGGCGTACGCGCAAGACCGCTCCTTCTCGGATAGCGTCCAACAGATCGTCCGTCGTCGTTTTTCCTTGATCGAGCTTGTCATTCCAGGCTGTCTTTAGATACAAAAGCATGATGACTCCGAACTCGGCGGAAACACCCGCCAGCGCGATAAATCCAACCGCTCCGGCCACTGACAGGTTGTAGCTGAGCAGGTAAAGCAGCCAGATACCGCCGACCAGCGCAAAGGGCAGGGTGGCCATGATCAATAGGGCTTCGTCAAAGCGTTTGAAGGTCAGGTATAGCAGCACAAAGATGATGAGCAGCGTGAACGGCACCACTACCTTTAGCTTGGCCGTAGCTCGCTCCAAAAACTCGAACTGCCCTGACCACGAGATGGAATACCCCGGCGGCAGCTTGACCTTGTCGGCGACGGCCGTTTGCATGTCCTTCACGGCGGAGCGGAGATCGCGACCTCGAATGTCCACGTAGACCCACCCTGAGAGACGCGCATTTTCACTACGTAGCATGGGTGGCCCATCGGAAATACGGACCTCGGCTACGTCCGCTAGCACCAGGCGCTGACCTCGCTCCGTGACAAACGGCAGGTTGCGCAATTTCTCGATGGAATCCCGAAGTTCTCTGGGATAGCGCATATTGATTGGGAAACGCTGTAGGCCCTCAACAGTTTCGCCAATGTTCTCTCCGCCAACTGCTGAACTGATCACGGATTGGACATCGGCGATATTGAGTCCAAAGCTTGCGGCGGCGTCACGCTTGATGTTCACGTCTACGTAGCGCCCACCGGTCAGTCGCTCAGCCAATGCACTGGAAACACCGGGCACGTCTTTCAGCGCGCGCTCGATCTCCCCGGTCAGGCGGTCTATGGTCGCCAGGTCAGTGCCGGCCACCTTCACACCCACCGGGCTCTTGATGCCCGTGGCCAGCATGTCGATGCGGTTGCGGATGGGCGGTACCCAGATGTTGGAGAGGCCAGGGACCTTGACGATGCGGTCCAGCTCATCGATCAGTTTGTCCTGCGTCATACCCGGACGCCATTGATCTTTGGGCTTGAACTGGATTGTCGTTTCAAACATCTCCATCGGCGCAGGGTCGGTAGCGGACTCGGCGCGCCCAGCTTTGCCGTACACACTGGCCACTTCTGGAACGGTTTTGATAAGCCTGTCCGTCTGTTGCAGTAATTCACTGGCTTTGCCGGTTGACAAGCCCGGCAAGGCTGACGGCATGTACAGCAAGTCACCTTCATCCAGCCTTGGCATGAATTCACCGCCTATGTGCTGAAAAGGCCAAGCGCTGATAACCAGAACGACAGCCGCAACCAGCAAGGTCAGCTTGGGCGCACGCAGTACAACTTCCAGCATCGGCCTGTAGATGGCAATCAGCAGGCGATTCAGTGGGTTGGATTTCTCGTCAGGAATCCGTCCCCGAATCAGGTAGCCCATGAGCACGGGAATCAGCGTTACTGACAGGCCTGCCGCCGCTGCCATGGCGTAAGTCTTGGTAAACGCCAGCGGTGCAAACAGGCGGCCCTCCTGCGCCTCCAGGGTGAACACGGGTATGAACGAGAGGGTGATGATGAGCAGCGAGAAGAACAGCGCCGGTCCGACTTCAGCCGCCGCGTCGCCAATGACCCGCCAGCGAGCCTCACCCTGAAGCGTTTCGCCGGGGTGGTCATGACCCCAATGCTCAAGATGTTTGTGCGCATTCTCGATCATCACCACGGCGGCGTCCACCATAGCACCAATGGCAATGGCGATACCCCCCAGAGACATGATGTTCGCGTTAACGCCCTGGTAGTGCATGACGATGAAGGCAGCCACGATGCCCAGCGGCAGCGAGATGATGGCCACGAAAGCCGACCGAAGATGGAACAGGAAGATAAAGCACACCACGGCGACAACCAGAAACTCCTCAAATAGCTTGTGCGTCAGGTTCTCTACGGCGCGTTCGATTAATCCAGAGCGGTCGTAAGTCGGCACGATTTCCACACCTTTCGGCAAGCTGGCTTGCAAGGTCTGAATTTTGGCTTTCACCGCAGCGATAGTTTCCAGTGCGTTTTTGCCGGACCGCATGATGATCACACCGCCTGCGGCTTCCCCTTCTCCATCGAGTTCACCAATGCCCCGACGCATCTCAGGGCCAATCTGGATACGCGCCACATCACCCAGGCGCACCGATACACCGCTGGGTGATGTCATCAGCGGAACCGCCCGAAAGTCTTCCAGGCTCTGCAAATAGCCAGAGGCGCGAACCACATACTCGGCCTCTCCCAGCTCCAGCACTGAGCCACCAGCCTCCTGATTGGCCTTCTGGATGGCTTCAACCACCCGTGTGTGCGGGATGGAATAGGCGGCCAGCTTTTCAGGGTCAAGCACGATTTGGTATTGCCGGACCATGCCGCCTATGGATGCAACCTCCGCCACATTGGGCACGGTCTTGAGTTCGTATTTGAGGAACCAGTCCTGTAGCGCACGGAGTTGACCAGCATCTTGCGTGCCACTCCGGTCTATCAACGAATATTGGTAAATCCAGCCCACGCCTGTAGCGTCTGGCCCAAGTGAGGCCTTCGCAGCAGCAGGCAACTTGGATTGCACTTGATTCAGGTACTCAAGCACGCGGGAGCGTGCCCAGTACAGGTCGGTGCCATCTTCAAACAGCACATAGACGAAAGAGTCACCGAAGAAGGAGTAACCCCTTACCGTTTTGGCACCGGGTACCGACAGCATGGTTGTCGTCAGGGGGTAGGTCACCTGGTTCTCAACAATACGCGGTGCCTGTCCGGGGTAAGTGGTGCGGATGATGACCTGCACGTCAGACAGGTCAGGCAAAGCATCCAGCGGTGTGCGCATGACCGAATACACGCCCCAGGCACCTACCATCAACGTTGCAAGAAGCACCAAAAAACGGTTGCCTATAGACCAGCGAATTAGGGCGGCGATCACTTTTTAACCCCCGCGACAGGCGGCGCCGAGCTCATCGGAGAGACCCGGGTTAGCTGGGGCAAGCCTTCGGCATCCATATAGAACTCAAAGGTCACCTGGTCACCGGGCTCAAGATTGCGGGGCAAATCTTTAGGCGGGAGTGTTTTGAAGTCCATGGACATAGGGCCCCACTTGAGCGTGGGAATAGCCCCGTGCGACAAGGTGATGGCCTCTTTGTTAATGGCAACAATCTTGCCCTGGCCTTCATGTCGGGGAGCGGTATTTGCTGCAGCAGATTTGGGTACTTCGTTGAGCCGGCTCTCCACGCCTTTCAGGCTGGCCTCGGAATCGATCAGGAATTGGGAAGACACGACTACCCGTTGGCCAGCCTGTAAGCCTTGCTTGATTTCGGTCTGTCCGCCGGTCTCAATGCCGGCTTGAACGTCAACCGGCCGAAAGCGTCCGTTTTCTTCTGCCAGCATCACGACTGTTCGCTTGCCCGTCTGAATAACCGCCTCTGTGGGAACCAGTAGTGACTTTTCTGCGCGCATGTCCATGAATTGCATGGATACAAACATGCCGGGTACAAGGCGCGCGCCAGGGTTGGCCAGCTCAAGCCGGGCTTTCAGGGTGCGCGTTGCTGAATTTACCTCCGGCAAAATGGCTTGGACTTTGCCATCGAAGGTGATGCCGGGGGCAGCTGGGCTGCGCGCTTGGACCTTTGCGCCTGGACGTACCAGGGCAGCCTGGCTTTCTGGCACCTCGGCATTCGCCCAAACCGTGGACAGGCCATTGATGCGAAACAATGTCGCACCAGCCATTACCGTCATGCCCTCACGGGCCATGAGTTCTACCACCACGCCGCCCAGCGGTGCCGTAATGGTGATGCGGGCCTGCGTCTTGCCGCTTGACTCCACCTGGCGAATTTGTTCATCGCTCATACCCGCCTGACGCATGCGTTGCCTGGCGCCATCCACCAACGAAGCAAGGTCTTTGCCTTGCATACGCTTGACAGCCAAAAACTCTTCCTGCGCTGCGACCCATTCAGGAACATAGAGATCCACCAGCGGCTGTCCCTTCGAAACCCGATCAAGCGTGGCGCGCACATGAAGGCGCTCAACAAATCCTGTAGCGCGGGCCTGAACGGTCGCCTGATCGCGCTCGTTGTAAGCAATGCTGCCTACGGCGGAAACCTGCGGCGAGAGCGTGCCTTCGGTGACCACTGCGGTGCGCACGCCCAAGTTTTGCTGGATACGTGGGCTCACGGTAACCTTACCCTGATCGGCTTCGCCTTCAGCATAGACCGGCACCAGCATCATGTCCATAAAGGGAGACTTGGCAGGTTTGTCGAACTTGCTGGCAGGAACCATAGGGTCGTGGTAGTAAAGGATTTTGCTGCCAGTCACCGGATCCATATCGCCCGCCTTCAGCCCTGCGCTGATATGCCGACGGGTCGCATCTTCTCCTTCAGCAACACTCTGAGGACCTGCGGCTGGAGTGGCGCTCGGGCTGCTGCCAGAGGTGGCTGGTGCATTGACTACGGTAGCCGGCATGGATCCAGCCCGTTTAGCACCCAAGGTATACAGACCGTAGCCTGCAGCAACCAACACACCCGCAGCAAGCAGCGCGGAAATAAGATATTTTTTGTTCATGGTTGATCCTTGGCGACGGCCGAAATGTGTTGATCGGGTATGAGGAAGTTGATTTGCGCCCAGGAGCGAGCCGTTTCCATCTCCAGAGTGAGGGCCTGCATGCGCACGTCGATTTCGTCGCGCCGGGCTAACAGCCCGGAGGCCAAGTCGCTTTTACCGATGCGATAAGCAGTGAGCGTGGCTTCGGTACGTTGTCGGGCAATTGGGATTAGCTCGTCACGGTATCGGACCACCCGCTCTTTGCCTGTTTGCCAGTCGTTCAACCAGACCCGAATCTCGGCTTCATGGTTGCGCAGCATGTCCTCGTATCTGGCCTTAGCCTCATCAACCATGGCCAGCTTGGCCCCCAGCTCACGGTCTTGACGATTTTTTTGATCCCACTGCAGGGGAATCGATACGCCGATGGACAGCATGTTGGAGAATGCCGGACCGCGCTGCGCGTAGCTTGCTTCTATGCTGATATCGGACTTCTTGTTAGCCTTAGCCAGTCGAGCCTCAGTTTCCGCCGCATCAATCTCGGCACTTATTGCCAGCAAGTCGGGATGTCGCTTGAGGTGGTCAGTCGAAATATCACCTTGCAGCGGCGTGGTTTGCCATGGCGGTGATCCGGACGTGGGTCTTTCGGCAGCGGACGCGCCCACCCAACGTGCCAGCATCAAAGTGGCGGATCGGGACTGGCGATCAATTTGGCTGAGGCGGTCTTGCAGATTGATCACTGCGGCGCGGGCTGCGAACACGTCAGCCTGGCTCCCCCGGCTCGTACGAAATGCACTGTCGGCGGCTTGAACCTGCAACTGGGTTTCCTCAACCTGTTGTTGTAATAGTTCCCGCTGGGCTTGGGCGTAATACCGGTCCAGCCAGGCCAGCGCGGTATCGCGATGCACATTAGCCAGCGTCAATTGCCGCTGCGCCTGTACGCGGTCGGCGTCGCGTTCAAGCTTTTCCGTCCTGAGCTGGCGCTTTTCGGCACGCGGGATTTCCTGCATGACGCCAATGCGGCGCATAGTCATGAAGTCACGTGTGAGGCTGAAGCGGTCGGGACCATTGGCCGGCAAATTGTCAATGCCAAGCTTGAGCACTGGGTCAGGCAGTTGACCAGCAGCCACCGCCTGTTCGCGTGCAGCGGTCGTAAGCGCATCTTGGGCGA
>JAZKCB010000304.1:0-17409 GCA_040388335.1 Pseudomonadota bacterium
TGAATGCGCTGGTCGGCCAGGCCATGAAAGCCACCAAGGGCAAGGCCAACCCGGCGCAGGTCAACGAGCTGCTGAAGAAAAAGCTGGGTTGAAACACTGGCGCTACGGCAGGCCGTGCTTTGTCATCCCGGACTCGATCCGGGATCCATCTCCTGCTGCAAAGGCGTCGCGACACGGGTTCATGGATTGCGGATCGAGTCCGCAATGACCAACATGCAAACACCCAAGCCATGCACGCACGGCATACCTAGTAGTCCGTCCCAAGGCTAGGCCATGTGCCACCCCGCTCCTAGAATTTGAACACCCCCGTTCAGGAGCTTCCATGACCGCCTACCAGCACATCACCGTCACGCCGTCGTCACCGCACATCGGTGCAGAGATAGGCAATATCGACCTCACGCAACCCCTCACAGAAGAACAGGTGGCCGAGCTCAAGCGCGCCTTCCTGGAGCGCCAGGTGATCTTTTTCCGCGAGCAGAAAATCAGCTTTGAAGACCAGATCCGCGTGGCCAGCTACTTCGGCCCGCTGGGCAAACACGTCGGCGTCAACACCATCAGCAAGTCCACCGACAACCCGCTGGTGCGCCGCTTTCATTACGACGAAACCTCGACACGCATCTCGGGCGAGAACTGGCACAGCGACCAGTCCTGCGCGGCCATTCCACCGCTGGGCAGCATGCTGTACAACCATACCGTGCCACCAGACGGCGGCGGCGACACCATGTTTGCCAGCATGTACTCGGCCTACGACGCGCTGTCGCCCAAGATGAAGCAGTACCTCGACGGGATGACCGCAACACATGACGGAACACGTGTGTTCGGCCCAGGCACACCCATCTCTGTGCACCCGGTGATCACACAGCACCCCGAAACCGGCAAAAAGCTGATTTACGTGAACACCGACTTCACCTCGCACATCAACGATGTGTCGCGTGAAGAGAGTCGGCACATCCTGCAGTTTCTCTACGACCACTGCGGCCGCATGGAATGGACCTGCCGCTTCCGCTGGCGCGCGCATTCGATTGCCTTCTGGGACAACCGCTGCGCCCACCACAAGGCGATCTGGGACTACTGGCCTGCCGTGCGTTCCGGCTTTCGTGTGCAGATCGAGGGCACGGCTGCGCCCATCGCCGGCTAGGTTTGCCTGCTACAGGCCGTGGGGCACCAGCCGGCCGAACAGCTCGCGGATGATGTCCAGCGTGATGCGGTGAAGGGCTGAAGGCCGCTGCCGCAGCGGCATTGCCAGCGAGAGCGTGGTCGTCATGGCCGGGTCGGTGACGGGCACGGCCGAGAGTGTTTGCGACCAGCGCCCGGCCTTCAGCACGATGGCCGATGCCACGGTGTGGCCAAAGCCCTCCTGCACCAGCTCCAGAATGGTTTCGACGCCGTCGATGTCGTGCGCCACGTTGAGCTTGACGCCGTTTTTGGTGGCCTGCGCCTCGACGATGGAGCGCAGCGGATGCGGCGCACTCGGGAAGATCATCGGCAACTTCGCCAGCTCGTCAAACGGAATCGATGCACGCGCGTCTTCAGGCCGGCCCAGCGGCGCAATCAGGCAAAGTGCATCGACCAGCACCGGCTCGATATTGATCAATGAGGACGGCGCCTGGTCGTGCAGCACAGCGGCGTCCACACGTTCGACAAGAATCATCTCGTGAAGGCTGCGCGACAGGCCCTCCACAATCGACAGCTGGGCCATTGGAAAGCGTGCCGTGAAGGCACGCACCAGCGGCACCGTCAGGATGCGGGCCAGCGAAGGCGTGAGCCCCAGCACAAAACGGCCTGTCAGCTCCGTCTCGCTGGCGGCCTTGACCTGCATCGCCAACTCCAGCTGGTGAAGCACGCTTTTGGCAATCAGCAAAAAATTCTGCCCGTCATCGGTCAGCGAAATGCCGCGCCCGTGGCGATAGAAAAGATGGCGGTGCAGCTCAACTTCCAGCCGGCGAATCTGCCGGCTCAGGAAGGGCTGGGTCACCTCCAGCACGGCTGCTGCGCGCGAGAAACTGCCATGGCCGGCGACCTGTACAAAGTAGTTGAGTTGGCTGAGTTCCACGGTGCCTCGCACATTACCACGGCAAGCCCTGCGTCGTATGCACCGCTGGCATAACTGCTAGTGAGGCACACAACCAGCCGTACGGGCGCAAGGGGCAAAAACCCGCTTGCAGATGCGCGGCATGGAGCGAAACTTGCGTCGCTGGATGCATCGCAACGCCCTGGAGCCCTCATGAAAAAACCACTGTCCCGAATCATTGCCGCCATTGCTGCGGCGACCACCACCCTGGCCGCACCGCTGCTCGCCACTGCGCAGTCCTTCCCGGTCAAGCCGATACGCATCATCGTGCCGTTTGCAGCCGGCGGTTCATCCGACCTGCTGGCGCGCGCCGTGGCACGCACCATGTCCGAAGGGCTCAAGGGCGCGGTAGTGGTCGAGAACAAACCCGGCGCTGGCGGCGTGATTGCGATGGAAGCGGTGGCACAGGCACCCGCCGACGGCTACACCCTGCTGTTCGCCACCAACGGCACGCACAGCATAGGTCCGGCGCTCTACCCGGCACGCAAGATTGACCCGGTCAAAGACCTCGCACCTGTCGGCCTGCTGCACACGCTGCCCAACATCCTGCTGATCAACCCCAAGGTGCCCGTCAAAAACGTGGGCGAGCTCATCACTTATGCAAAGGCCCACCCGCGCCAGCTCAATTTTGCGTCCGCAGGCAATGGCTCGGCCTCGCACCTGTTCGGCGAACTGTTCCAGATTTCTGCCGGCATCGACATGGTTCATGTGCCTTACAAGGGCGGAAGCGCGGCCGTGCCTGACCTGATTTCGGGCCAGGTCTCGATGATGCTGGAGACCATTCCGAATGCGCTGGCGCAGGTTCGCGGCGGCAAGCTCACGGCGCTGGCCGTCACTTCGGGCAAGCGCTCATCGGCCGCCCCCGAGATACCGACCATTGCCGAATCAGGCCTGCCCGGTTTTGACGCCAGCTCGTGGACGGGCCTGTCGGCACCACTGGCCACGCCCAAAGCCGTCATCGCCATCCTGAACGCTGAAACCGTGCGCATCGCCAAAGACCCGGCCTATCTGGAGATGCTCAAGACACTGGGCACCGACGCCACCAGCTCGACACCGGAAGGCTTTGACGCCTACACGCGCAGGGATATTGCCAAGTGGACCGAGGTGGTGAAGAAGGCCAGGGTACAGGTCGACTGAGCCTGGTTACCGATGCAGGCGTGGCAGGCGACATGGCACCGCTTGCCGGAGCCGCCGGTATCAGTTCCTGGCGGTATTGCGGGGCTGTGCCGCCTCAGCCGCGGTGGCAGGGGTTGCGCCGCCAGATGCCCACAGCGGCTTCATCTTGCCCGCTTCCTCGTCAAAACGCGCATTGATGCGTTTCTTTTCGCTTTCCTGGTCGGCAAGCAGCCGTTTTTGCAAGGCGATGTTGCCTTCATTGTCTTCAACCCGGCGCCTGAGGGCTGCCGGCGCACGCGACGGATCGTTCCGGTAGAACTCCATGTCGGCGTTGATGGATTTTTTCTGCTCGACGAGTTCCTGTGTGCGTCTGGCTGCGGCCTTGATGGCTTCATCGGCCTGCACCAGCGCGAGGGCGCGTTCCTTGTCGTGCGCCTGGCGGTTGGGGTAACGCTGAAGCAGCGTACGGTCACGGCGTTTTTCTTCGGCGGCCTGGGCCCTGGCCTCGACGGCAAGCTTTTCTTTTTCCTCGGCGGCGGCGCGCTCTGCAGATGTCAGCGACGGCTGGATGATTCGCCTGACCGCACCAGAGGTGGGCGAGACCTCCTGCTGGGTGCGGTCCATGCACTCGGCAATCGGCCGGTCAGACGTGATCTTGCGCCCCTTGGCGTCAACGCAAGTGTAAATACCCTGCGCCATGGCAGAGCCCGACACCAGCATCGCCACCGCACAACCCGAATTTAAAAACAGACTGTTAGAAAACAAGTGAGGCCCTAATCCACGCCGTAACGTTCCCTGTATGCCAGAACCGCCTTGTAGTGACCGCCGAGCGAGGCCTGGCCGGCTTCACCGTTGCCGTCACCGTCGCCCTGCGCTGCCAGATACTGAAGCAAGTCTGTCAGGCGGGCAATCGAGCAAACATGAAGGCCCAACTGGTTTGTGACATATTGCACAGCACTGTAATTCACGTCAAGCCCGTTTTCTGTCGCTTTTTCCTGCCGGTCCAGCGCGATGGCCACGGCGTGCGGAATGGCGCCGGCCGCCTTGATGATGGCAATCGATTCGCGCGCAGCGGTGCCGGCGGACATCACGTCGTCAATGATCAGCACCCGCCCCTTGACCGGCGCACCGACCAGCGAGCCGCCTTCGCCGTGGTCCTTGGCCTCCTTGCGGTTGTAGGCAAACGGCAGGTTGCGGCCCAGCCTGGCCAGCTCGACGGCCACAGCCGCCGCGAGCGGAATGCCCTTGTAGGCCGGGCCAAAAATCATGTCGAATTCCAGGCCGGTGGTTTTCTCTTCGAGCAGCAATTGCTGCGCATAGAACTGCGCCAGCCGGCCCAGCTTGGCGCCGTCGTCAAAAAGGCCTGCATTGAAAAAGTAGGGACTCAGGCGCCCGGCCTTGGTCTTGAACTCGCCAAAACGCAGAACGCCCGACTCGACCGCAAACTGCACAAACTCAAGTGCCAGCTGGCTGTCAGCTTGGGGAGCCGCGCTGTTGTTTTCCGGCTCTGGCATCGGCGACAACTTACTCATGGATCAATCCTTGTCTGAGCGGCAGGACATGAACACCGGGGATATAAGCTGTTTCCCCAAGGTCAATCACCCCCCATGCCGCGTCCGGAATTGTATGTGCGCGACAGCCCCTGAAGGCAAAGCAGCCCCTCGGGAAACGCACCGGCATGCCAGGGTGGACAGTTTTACCGCGCAGATTCATTTCAGGCCGTACATCCGGAGGGCTTTCCTGAGCTGCTTTTTTGGTATACCATAATACTGAATTCCAATTAAGAGGTTAACTTTTGTACCGGAGACATCCCATGAAGCCTTTTTCGAATCCCCTCGTCTTGATGCGTCACCTACGCAAGATCCCGGCCTGCCTCGCGCTGGCGCTCGGTGCAGGCAGCGCTCTCGCCGCGTATCCCGACAAGCCGGTGACGCTGGTGGTGCCTTTCGCCCCTGGCGGCAGCTCGGACATTGTGGCGCGAAGCATTGCACCCATGCTGGGCGAACGGCTGGGGCAAGCCATCGTGATCGAGAACGTATCGGGCGCTGGCGGCATGCTGGGCACACAACGCACCGTTCGTGCAGCCTCTGACGGCTACACCATCCTGCTCGGCTCGGGTTCGGAGATCCTGATCAACAAGGTCATCAACCCCGCGCTGGCTTATGACGGCGTACGCGACCTTGCACCCGTCGTGTTTGTCGGAACGGGCCCGATGGTCCTGGTGGGCAAACCCGGGCTTCCCGCATCCAACATGAACGAATTGCTGGCCCTCGCACGCGCCAAGCCGGGCGCCTTGAGTTACGCCTCGGCAGGCAACGGCACACCCATGCACGTGGCCGGCGAGTTGCTGAAGATGCGCGCCAACATCTTCATGACCCATATTCCCTATCGGGGCGCTGCGCCTGCGCTGGTTGACCTGCTCGGCGGGCAGATCGACCTGGGTGTCTCCACGCTCAGCGCTGCCCAGACCTACATTCGCTCGGGCAAGATCAAGGCGTATGCCGTGACCAGCTCGAAACCTTCCGAACTCGCACCCGACATTCCTGCCCTGGGCGCCGTGAAGGGCCTGGAAGGTTTTGACCTCGGTGTCTGGTTCGGCCTGTTCCTGCCGGTCAAAACATCACCGGAGATCGTGCAGAAAGTGCAGGCGGCCGCGCAGCAGGTGCTGGCCGATCCGGCGGTCCGCAGGAAATTGGCAGAACAAGGCATCAGCGCCTCGGGCGCTTCGGCAGAAGAACTGCGCAAATTCATGGCCGTCGAGGTCGAAAAATACCGCGCTGTGGTGAAAGCCGCAAAGATCACCGCCCAATAAACCAGCACGCACACAACACAGGACTTTTTATGCAAGACAACGGTATCCGCAAGCTCGTTTCCTTCCAGGAGGACACCCTGATCGAGGGCCACAAAAAGGCGGCTGTGCCGCTGAAGATGTTCGGCGTCGCGGCCGTGCTGAAAAACCCGTGGGCAGGCCGCGGCTTCGTTGATGACCTCAGCCCCGAAATACGCGCGCTGGCGCCCGTGCTGGGCAAGCTGCTGACAGACCGCATCCTCGCCATGGCGGGATCGGGCGACATCATCGAAGCCTACGGCAAGGCCGCCGTCGTGGGCAGCAGCGGTGAAGTCGAGCACGCTTCCGCACTGATCCATACGCTTCACTTCGGCAATTTCTACCGCAAGGCCGTCGGCGCCAAAAGCTATTTGAGTTTTACCAACGTGCGCGGCGGCCCCAACTGCGCCATCGCCATCCCGATGATGCACAAGCACGATGAAGGCATGCGCTCGCACTACCTGACCCTGCAATTTGCGATCAACGACTCGCCCGCACCGGACGAGATCGTCGTGGCGCTGGGCGCCTCCATCGGCGGCCGGCCGCACCACCGCATCGGCGATCGCTACAAGGACCTTGCAGAGCTGGGCAGCAATGAAACCTGAGATCGACACCCTGGTCTGCAAGGGCCTGAGCGGCGTTGCCGGCGGCACGGCCTACAGCGTTTATGGATCGGGAGCACCCGTCGTACTGATACACGGCGTCGGCATGGAGCAGGCTGCATGGACGGCGCAGGTCGAGGCGCTTGCCGCCGGCTACCAGCTGGTGGTCTACGACATGTTCGGCCACGGCAAAAGCCGGGTACCGCCTGAAGGCGTCACGCTGGCGGATTATGCAGACCAGCTGTCGGATTTGCTGGACCATCTGGGCATCGCGGCTGCCAATGTGATTGGCCATTCGATGGGCGCCCTCGTGGCGCTTGAGTTTGCCCTTGGCCGCCCGCACCGAACCACACGTGTGGCCGCATTGAACGCGGTTTTCATGCGCACACCCGAGCAGAAGGCTGCCGTGATGGCGCGCGCGGCAGCCCTCAAGGATGTTGGCGTCAGCGCCACGGTCGATGCCACCATCGCCCGCTGGTTCGGCACCCCCGTACCCGACGCCCTGCGTGCATCCGCACGCATGATTGCCGGCATTCTCGCGAATGTGAACGCCGTGGGCTATGCACGAACCTACCAGCTCTTTGCCACCTGCGACAGCGTTCATGCGGACCGCCTTGCTTCGCTGGAGATGCCCGCGCTGTTCATGACCGCCGAGTTCGATCTCAACTCCAGCCCGGCCATGTCGGCAGAGATGGCGCGCCGTGCGCCGCAGGGCGAACTCTCCGTGATCCCCGGCGCGCGCCACATGATGAACGTGACGGACCCGCAGGAGGTCAATCGCCAGCTTCGCAGTTTCCTTGAGGCACCCGCCCAACCCCGTCGCCAGCCCGACACGGCAGCGCAGCCAACAGCGCGCACCTGAACAGCATCTGTACATGCCGCCCTGCAGGCATGCCACGGCCGTCCTGCCTTGCAGACGCGCGCAAACATGAAAGCCCCCATGAGCACCCTCAGTTATGACGACCTGCTGACCAGCCGCTGCTACATCGACGGCCAATGGACAGATGGCCCCTCTCACTTCGATGTCACCAACCCGGCCAGCGGCGCGGTCATCTCCACCGTGCCATTACTGGGTGAGGCAGAGACACGGCTCGCGATAGACGCCGCCCACCGGGCGGGTGAACCCTGGCGCGCATTGCCTGCGCGGGAGCGCGGCCGCCTCATGAGGCGCTGGCACGACCTGGTACTGGCCCATGCCGACACGCTGGCGCGCATCCTCACCGAGGAGATGGGCAAGCCGCTGGCGGAAGCGCGCGGCGAGATCGCCTACGGCGCTTCCTACATTGAATGGTTTGCCGAAGAAGCCCGGCGCGTCTACGGTGACGTGATTCCGTCGCCGCAAGGCAACAAGCGTTTGATCGTCCTCAAGCAGGCTGTTGGCGTGGTGGCCGCCATCACGCCATGGAACTTTCCGAACGCCATGCTCGCGCGCAAACTCGCCCCGGCGCTGGCCGCCGGCTGCACGGTCGTGGCCAAGCCCGCCGAGCAGACGCCGCTTTCCGCACTGGCCCTGGCCAGGCTCGCGGAAATCGCCGGCATACCGCCGGGCGTCATCAATGTCCTGACGGGCGATCCGAAGGCGATAGGCGGCGAGATGAGCCGCAACCCGCTCGTGCGCAAGCTCACCTTCACCGGCTCCACCGAGGTCGGCAAGCTGCTCATTCGCCAATGCGCAGACACCGTCAAGCGGGTGAGCATGGAGCTGGGCGGCAACGCGCCCTTCATCGTCTTCGACGACGCCGACATCGACTCCGCCGTGCGCGGCGCCATGGATTCCAAATTTCGCAATGCCGGTCAGACCTGCGTCTGCGCCAACCGCATTTATGTCCATGACCGTATCTATGACACATTTTCCGAACGCCTCGCGCGCGAGGTGGCGAAGCTGCAAGTGGGCAATGGCATGGATGCCGGTGTTACGCAAGGCCCATTGATCGACGGCAAGGCACTGGCCAAAGTCCAGGCGCACATCGCCGATGCGCTGGCCCATGGTGCGGTGCTGGCCACGGGCGGATCGCCCCATGCGCTGGGCGGCTCGTTTTTTGAGCCCACGGTATTGCGCGATGTCACGCCGGACATGCGTGTGGCGCGCGAGGAGACCTTCGGCCCCGTGGCGCCGCTTTTCCGCTTCAGGGATGAAGCCGACGTGATTGCACAGGCCAACGCATCGGAAGCCGGACTGGCCGCCTATTTTTTCACCACCGACATGGCGCGCGCCTGGCGTGTCGCCGAAGCGCTTGAATGCGGCATGGTCGGCCTCAACACCGGCCTGATCTCTTCGGAAGTCGCGCCTTTCGGCGGCACCAAGCAGTCCGGCTACGGCAGGGAAGGCTCGCATTACGGCATTGACGATTACCTGGATGTGAAATACTTCTGCATCGGCGATCTCGACCAGGAACCCCACCGTGCCATCCCCCAAACCCAATTCGCTCAAGGTTGACCGCAGCGCAAAAACGCTGCGGGAGCTCACGCTGGAAAAAATGCGCGACGCCATCTTCAGCGAACACTTCAAGCCCGGCGAGCGGCTGGTGGAGCGTGACCTGTGCGCGCAGCTCGATGTCAGCCGTTCGGTGGTTCGTGAAGTCTTGCGGCATCTTGAAACAGAAGGCCTGGTCGAGTCAGGACAGCAACAGGGCCCTGTGGTGGCCAGCCTTGATGCGGATCGTGCCGCGCAGATCTACGAAATACGCGCCCTGCTGGAAGGCCAGGCCGCCCGGCTCTGCGCAGAAAAAGCCAGCGACGCAGCGATAGGACAGCTGGCAAAACTGAACGACCGCATCCAGGCCGCTTTCAAGGCTGAAGACTTCCGGGAAGTGCTGGCCAGGACCACGGCTTTTTACGAGGCCATGTTCAGCGCCGCAGGGCTGGCCGTGGCGTGGGACATCGTGCAGTCGCTCAATGCCCGCATCAACCGCCTGAGGTCCATGACGATCAGCTCCAGCGGGCGCAGCGCCGAGGCTGCAGAAGAAATGGCGTGCATCGTCAAGGCCTTGCGCGCGCGCGATCCGCAGGCCGCGCAGGAGGCCTCGCAGGCGCATGTCCGCAGGGTAGCGCAGATCGCCGCATTGCGGCTTTCAGGCACGGGCACACAGACGCGCTGAGTGCCGCGGACTTGCATTGCAGGCGCCCCTATACTGGGCCGCCCGACCATGGAGATGACCCTTGTTTAAATTGACCAGCCTCAACCTCAACGGGATTCGCTCCGCCACCAGCAAGGGCCTTGAAGCCTGGCTGGGCGGCGTCAAGGCCGACTGCCTCTGCGTGCAGGAAGTCAAGGCGCAGGCCGCCGATGTGAGCGGCCGCTTCGAGGAACTGGCGGGCCTGAAAGGGCATTTCCACTTTGCTGAAAAAAAGGGTTATTCCGGTGTCGGCATCTATACCCGCCATGAGCCCAGCGACGTGATCGTGGGCTACGGCTCGAGCGAATTCGACGCCGAAGGCCGTTATGTCGAACTGCGTTTTGACCGTCCCGGCCGCAAGGACCTGCCCAAACTCTCCATCATCAGCGCTTACTTTCCCAGCGGCTCCTCGGGAGAAGAGCGCCAGGCGGCCAAGTTCCGCTTTCTGGCCGAGTTTTACCCCTATCTGCTGAACCTGAAGAAAACCCGCGACTTCGTGCTCTGCGGCGACATCAACATTGCGCACCAGGAAATCGATCTGAAGAACTTCAAGGGCAACAAAAAGAACAGCGGCTTTCTGCCCGAAGAACGCGCCTGGATGACCGAGCTGTTGCGCCTTGAAGAGGCCAAAGAGGCTGCAGAAGATGCGAAGGAAGCGAATGAAGCCGCCGACAAGCTGACCGCGCCGGGCGGCGGCATGGTCGATGTCTACCGCAAGCTCAAGCCCACCACCACCGACGAGGCCTACACCTGGTGGAGCAACCGCGGCCAGGCCTATGCCAAGAACGTCGGCTGGCGGCTGGACTACCACCTGGCCACACCGGCCATGGCGGCGCTGGCCAAAACCGAGCACATCTACAAGGACGAAAAGTTCTCGGACCACGCGCCCATCACCGTGGATTACGATTTTTCGCTATGAATTAGATAGCTGCTGACGCCCGTATCCATTGGCCTGGATGCCGATTTGATGCCTGAAAATGTGCTTTTTGGGCTGTTTTTCGGGTGTTTTCAGCCCGCAAAGACCGCCAGAGGCAGCTTTTTAACGTGTACGGCAAATTTTTAACGTATACATTAAAATAAACAGTGGTGACAGAGCGCCGCGACGCCGGGTCGGCCGTGGCCATCGCCGGCTGATCAGACCGTGATCTCACCGGACCGGCGCAAAAACCATGGCCCGCACGTTGCATCACCGCCTTGTGCCCACGGGGCAAATGCTCTGGCCGGCCCCCCCCAAACAAGTTACCATCCGCGCGTAACAAGAAGTATCGAGCGCCCGCACCCTTCATGCTTCGGTCCTGAGCCTGTGCCAGGAAAACATAACAAACCAGGAATGATGCAACTGTCCGACTTCGCCCAGGCAGGAAAACAGGGTTTGCCGTGCTGACCTCCCGGCGCAGCATTTTCCGCTCGGCGCTGTGGCTGGCCGTCTGGTTGCCAACCGTCGGCGGCCAGACCCTCGCGGCCGACAAAACCCCGCCGCCCCGCACGGTACATATCCGCGGCTCGATTGCGTTTGCCTCCACCGTGCAAGACCTGGCCGAGCAATACATGAAGAGCAACCCGGCCAGCTCGGTGGTGGTGAGCGGCGGCGGTACATCGCGCGGTTTTCTCACGCTGCTCGACAACACGGCCGACCTGGCCATCGTGAGCGGTGCGCCTTCGGAAGACACCGTGGACGAGATCGCCCGCAGCGGCGTCAAGCTGGTCAACGTGCCCTTTCGCCGGGTCGCGATGGCGCCCGCCGTTCACTTCACCAACCCGGTGAGCGACCTCAGCACCATCCAGCTGCGTGAAATTTTCTCGGGACGCATCAACAACTGGAAGGCGGTTGGCGGCAAGGATGCGCCCATCAACGTCTACATCGGCCCGCCCGGCGACGGCATCACCAACACCTGGAGCGACCAGGTGCTGGGGGATGCAGACACCTACACGCCGCGCGCACGCAACGCCGAACTGCAGCAGCGCATTGCCGGCGTGGCGGCCGACCCGTTGGCCATCACCTACCTGGCCACCGATTCGCTGAAAGACCGCGCCCTCAAGATCCTGTCGGTCGACAAGATCGTCGCAGGCGCGGACAGCGTGCGCAGTGGCCGCTACAAGCTGCTGGCCCCCCTGATGTTTGTCACGCGCGAAAAGCCGACGGCAGAGGCCCAGAAGTTTCTGCAGTACGTGACCAGCCTGGCAGCGCCCATCTCCAACACGGTTTTTGCGCTGCCGGGTACGGCGGCTGCAACGGGTACGGCGGCCACAGCGGCTGCTCGGGCAGCACCCGCATCGGCGGCCACCCGATGAAAAGACGTTATCTTGCCGGTGGATTGGCGGCGGCAGTGGCCGGCGTTGCCGCCTATCCGGTCTGGCAATGGGTGCAGGCGCGACGCGCACCGGCCGGGCACAACGCCCTGCTCGTCGGCGGCGCCTCCGCCATGTATGAGATGAACCTCGCCCTGGGCAAGGCGTTCGAGAAGCGCTACGGCGTGAAAGTGATTGTGGAGCGCGGCGGTTCATTGCAGGGCCTGCTGGCCGCCAAGCGCCATGCCATCGACATCGCCGCGATGGCGCGCGACCTTGAAGGCGCAGAAGCAGAGCCGCAGGCACACAACCACCTGGTGGCAAGGGATGCGATTGCGATCGTGGTGAACGCCGCAAACCCCGTCAGGCAACTCCGGCAGGCCGTGGTGCGCGATGTGCTGACCGGCCGGATTGATAACTGGAAAACGCTGGGCGGGCCCGACCGCCCCATCGATGTCGCGATGCGCCCCCGCCATACGGCCACCAGCCGCTACGTCAGCGAGGTTGTCCTGGATGGCGCCGACCTCTCGCTGAAGGCGCACTTCTTCAAGACCCGCGATGAACTGCTGGCCTACATTCGCCAGCAGCCGGACACGATCGGTTGCGTGGCGACCGACGACGGCGGTTTGCCGGCCGATATTCCCGCGCTTGAAATCGACAACATTCCGATCACGCGCGAGACCATCCTCAGCGGCCGCTATCCGTTTGAGCGCTCCCTTTACCTGATGACTTTCGGCAAGGCGAGGCAGCAGGCGCTTGATTTCATCGCCCTGGCGGAGTCACCCGAAGGCCAGGCCATCATTGACCACGCCGGGTTCATACCGGTCCGATAGGCATGGCCAACGAAGCACGCGGAATACTCAACGACTGGCTCAATCGCCTGCAACGCAATGAACGCGTGCGCAAGACGCTGGCCTGTCTGCTCGTCATCGTGTTGCTGGGCATTGCCGCGCACTATGTCTACGAGGTGTTGCCCCGAACCTATTCGCTGAAGATCACGGGCGGCGACATCCTGGGCAATCGCCACTACCTGGCCGGCACCTTGCGCGACGACATCCTGCCCCTTGGCGTTCGTCTTGACGTGCTGCCGACCGACGGCTCGCAGGAGGCGCTGAGCCAGGTCTCCGAAGGCAAGCTGGACCTGGCGTTGATACAGGGCGGCCTGGAGCTGCCCTACCCGAACGTCACCCACGTCGCCAATCTCGCACCCGAGCTGCTCCACTTCCTGGTGCGCCCCGACATCAAGGACATTGCCGGCATGCGCGGCGTACGCATCAACCTGGGCAGCAAAAAGGGCGGTACACGCGTCATCGCCAAGCAGCTGCTGGAGTTCTCCGGCATGCAGGACGGCGTGGACTATGTTGAAACCAACCTGGGCACCGAAGACCTGCTCGCCCTGCGCAAGGATCGCCTGCCGGAGGTAATCGTCATCACCTCATTTGCGCCCTCCAATGTGGCCGACTACATCGTCAAGCAGCACGGTTACAGCCTGCTTGAGATCCCCTTCCCCAATGCACTGGCATTGCGACAGGGCTGGGTGGCCGACAGCAAGGTCATGGCCTATATGTACAGCGTGCAGCCGCCTGTGCCGCCGCGTGATGTCAAGACGGTGGGCGTCAACCTGCAGCTGGTCGCCAATGCCAACCTCGACCCGCGTGCCGTCTTCAAGGTGCTTGAAGGCGTTTACAGCCCCGACCTGCAGATGCACCTGAAGATGAAGTTTGACGAAGACAAGATTCTTGAATCGTCGAGCTACCCGCTGTCCAGCGGCACGCGCCTATTCATGGACCGCAAGAACCCCTTCCTCTCGCAGGCCACCCTCAAAAAGGTCGAGGCGCTTTTCGGCCTCATCCTCTCCGTCGCATCCACGCTGATTGTGGTGTTCAAGTGGTTCAAGGGCGCGCCGCCCGAGCCGGTCAAACCCGAGACCGACGATGCATTCTTCGTTGCACTCATCGAACGCGTTCTGGCCGTGGACGCGGCGATCGACGCTGCGCCAGGCGGGCGGCTTGCGCTCGACCCGCTTGACGCATCGCAGAAAGAACTCTCGGACATCAAGGCCACCGCGATGCGGCGCCTGACAGCCAACGGGCTGCTGGGCAACGCCAATCTGGTGCCGCAGCTTTTTTCTGCCATTGCGGATTCGCGTGCGCGGCTTGAATTTATGAGGGCTAAAACATGACAACACACCTTCCCGAAAACGCCCGCCGCCTGGGCACGGCCCTCATGTGGGTGGCGGCACTGGTCCTGTCCGGATGCGCCGCCGTCGCGCCTTCTGCCGACTCGACAAAAGCGGCCTATGAGGCTGCCATTGCCGACGCCGCCGTGGCGAGCCCACGCAAGGTCACGGCCTTGATGCCGCTACCGGCTGGCGAGAAAGTTCGCGTTGTGTCCTGGGTCACGGAAAGCCGCACGCCCTGCAAGGCGCCCGACACCCGCTGCGCGACCATCACACCGCCCGACCGCATCTGGGTGACGCTGGCAGGCGAGGTGCAGTCAAGCTGCCGGGCCTGGGGCCTGAAGGGCGATGCCTTGCGCCAGCGCATCGAGCAATTGCTTGGCCTGCCGATGGACCCGCCGTCGCAGTTTCGCAAGGCCAGGTTTGTGACCATGGAAGTCGCCCGCGAGCGGCTTGACAGGCCCTGCCTGGGCATTGATGAAAGCAACGCGCAGGGCCCGGTGTGTACCGTCGGCATCCAGGCCAGCCGCGCGCCGGATGTGCGCGACTACGTGCTGCGCCAGATGGCAGATTCCTTTGTCGTGGGCGGCCCGGGCGGCCCCGGTTATCCGTTTACCCGGCTGGGCTACACCTATGACTGGAACCAGGTCAACGCACGGCCCAACCACTACGGCGCGTCGGAGTTCCTCGTGCAGGCCAGCACACCCGCAACCGTCATCACGCAGCAGGACACCGACGCCTACTGTTCGGCGCCTTAGTGTTCTCTGGGTATTCTTGTTAACCCGCTACCTGACCAGCGCACATCACGCGGCGCTGTCAAAGCGGGTGACAGCCAACGGCGTGCGGCTGGAAGATGTGATTCGGTCAGGCCTGCGCCATCCGGACAGCGCCATTGGCGTGTATGCGCCTGACGTGGAGAGCTACGAAGTTTTCCGCGAACTGTTCGAGCCGATTCTTGAAAACTTTCACGCGCCTTCACTGAGCCACCGCACGGACATGGCGTGCATCCATCCTGCCGCCGTGCACACCACCCGCATCAGGGTGGCGCGCAATCTTGCCGGCCACACCTTTCCGGCCGGCATGTCGAGGTCCGAACGTCTGGACGTCGAGCAGAAAATCACGCGGGCCTGCCGCAGCCTCGCACTCGGGTTTGAGGGCACGGTCATCCAGCTCAAGGATTTACCCCCGGACACGCTTGACGACATGATCGCCAACCGGCTCGCCTTCGGGCCCGACGACAAATACATGGCGGCGGCAGGTATTCACGACGACTGGCCGCTTGGGCGGAGTGTCTTCAACACGCATGCCGGGCAACTGTCAGTCTGGATCAATGAAGAAGACCACCTGCGGGTGGCCATCGTGATGCCCGGCGCCGCCATGGACGCCTGCCATGAGGCCATGGCCTTTGTGATGTCGCGCCTGGATGCGTCGCTCGATTTCTCCAGGGACGCAGAGCTCGGCCACCTCACCAGTTGCCCCAGCAATGTCGGCACCGGGCTGCGCGCCAGCTACCGGGTGCTGCAAAGCCTGAACGCAGCACAAAACCCCGCGCTGGAGCGGCTGGCCGCGGCAGGCGTGATCCAGTTGCGTGCGCCGGCGGGCGAGCATGCTGCGCCCAGCCGTGACCTGGTGGATGTGGGCCTGCGCCGCCGCGTGGGGCTTTCCGAGCGCGACGCGCTCGACGGCATGAAGGCCCTGCTGGCAAGGCACTGAGGCGCAGTCCGTGCCATCAGCCTCAGGTTTGGCGGGGCGCGGTGCGCACGCTGAGCACCATGGTGAAGACGAGGACGCCAACCACGACCCCGAGCGACGCCCAGACCGGGATCTTGTAGACATCCACCAGGCACATCTTGGCGCCTATGAAGACCAGAATCGCGGCCAGCCCGTAGTTGAGCAGGTGGAATTTGCCGGCGACCGCGGCCAGCAGGAAGTACATCGCCCGCAGGCCGAGGATCGCAAACACATTGCTGGTCAGGACGATGAAAGGGTCGCTGGTGATCGCAAAGATGGCGGGTATGGAGTCCACTGCAAAAATCACGTCCGTCAGCGCCACCAGGCAGATCACCATGAACAGCGGGGTGGCGATCTTCCTGCCGTTTTCGAGCGTGAAGAATTTTTCGCCATCAAAACCCTGGCTGACCGGCAGCACGCGCCGCAGCAGTTTGAGCGCCGGGTTGTCATTGAGGTCCGGCTCCTTGCCGGCCGCCCACCACATCTTGATGCCGGTCAGGACCAGGAACGCGCCGAAGACATACAGCACCCAGTGGAACTCCTGCAGCAGCCAGCCGCCCAGCAAAATCATCACGGAACGCAGCACGATCGCGCCGATGATGCCTATCATCAGCACCCGCTTCTGGAAGGCCGGGGGCACTGCAAAGTAGGTGAAGATCATCAGGAAGACAAAGATGTTGTCCACAGCCAGCGACTTCTCGATCAGGTAGCCGGTCAGGAACTCCAGCGACTTCTCGTTGGCCACACTGGTCGAGCCCGTGCTGTCCCGGACGGCCCGCCAGAACAGCCCGTTGAAGACAAAGCTGAGCGCCACCCAGATCAGGGACCAGTTCAGTGCCTCCTTCATGCCGATCTCATGCGCGCCCTGTTTTTTCAGGACAACAAAATCGACGAAAAGCGAGACAGCCACGATGGCGATGAAGGTGGCCCAGAGCCACAGGGGCGCGATGGTTTGCATGAAAATGTATTTTGTTGGGGGTGGTGGTCAATGCCGCAGGCGGCCAGGCTCAGCCGGGTGAGCTGGCCTCCTGGCCGGTTTCAGCGGTTTCAGTCAAAGATCTCGTTGAGCCAGGACTTCCTGCGCCGGCCGTCATCGCCGGTATGGCGGTAGGGGTCATGGCGCTCACCGCCGCGCCGGTCGCCGTTGTAGCGGCCGCTGTGCAGGGTGTCAGCCTCGCGGCTTGCGGCGTGAAAGGTGGGCGCGGCCAGCGCGATGAGTTTGTCAAGCTCGCCGCGGTCCAGCCAGATGCCGCGGCAGCCGGGGCAATAATCGATCTCGATGCCCTGGCGCACTATCATGGCAAGCGTCGAGTCGGGGCAACGGGGGCATTTCATGGCGATGTCCTTTCAGGGTGCGGCCCTCAGTCGGAAGACCCGCCAAAGCCGAACAGGCTGAGCAGGCTGCTGAAAAGGTTGAAAACAGAGACATAGAGCCCCACGGTCGCGAGCACATAGTTGCTCTCGCCGCCGTTGACGAT
>JAZKCB010000305.1:0-6032 GCA_040388335.1 Pseudomonadota bacterium
CGTCAAGAAAGACATAGTCTTTGGGCACCTTGAGCCCGGCCAGCTTGCTGCGCAGAAAAGTGCTGATCTCGATCTGCGAGGGCTGTTCGCCTGCCAGCGGCTTGACAAAGGCCAGCAGCTTTTCACCGAACTCTTCATCGGGTATGCCGATCACGGCGCAATCGGCCACACCAGGATGTTCAATCAGTGCGCATTCGATCTCGGCCGGGTAAATATTCACACCGCCTGAAATGACGATGTCTTTTTTGCGGTCCACCAGAAAGAGGTAACCGGCTTCGTCGAGGTAGCCGACATCGCCGTTGGTCACCATGCCGTTGCGGTCTATTTCGAGACGTTGTTCTTCTGCGTTGTGGTAGGTGAAGTTGGGCACGCCCTGCAGTCCCACATAGATTTCGCCGACCTGGTTGGGGCCGAGAATCTCGCCATCTTCAGAATAGATGCGTATGCTGCGCCCGGGCCAGGCCTTGCCCAGCGTGCCGGGCCGCTCCAGCCACTCTTGTGTTGACGAGCGCGTGACCATGCCGGTTTCCGTCGCGCCGTAGTATTCGTGAATGACGGGCCCCCACCAGTCAATGAAGGCCTTCTTGGTTTCCATGGAGCACGCCGCAGCGCCGTGAACCACAAACTGCAGGGAGCTGAGGTCGTAACGTTTTTTGACTTCGTCCGGCAAGCGCAACAGGCGCACCATCATGGTCGGCACCAGATGCAGATGGGTGATGCGGTCACGCGCGATGATGGCCAGCAATTCTTCAGCGTCGAAGCGCGGCATCAGCGTGATGCTGCCGCCCGAGTTGACGACCTGCCGCGTGTAGGTGTTGGGTGCGCTGTGGTACATGGGCCCCGCCATCACCGTGCGCACACCCGGTTTGAGGTCAAACCACTGCTGTGATACCAAAGCGTTTTTACGCATTTCTTCCGCAGGCAGGGGCAGCTTCCGGACTCCCTTGGGACGGCCTGTGGTGCCGCTTGTGTAGAGGATGCTGTTCCTGCTGCCGACCTTGGTGCGGTCCAGCAGCGGTTCAGAAGTTTCTGCGGTCTGTTCAAGGTCGACGACGTCTGCCGGTACTTCACACTGGTCTGCGGCAATGTTGTAGGGCCCACTGATTTCTTCAGGCGTGCGCGCGACAACGGTGAGGATGTTGTCGGGGATGGATGCCGCAATGGGGCGGTAGAGGTCCGCATGCGACACCAGCATCACCGCCCCTGAATCGCGAAGGATGTAGTCGATCTCTGGCCCGGTGAGGTGCCAGTTCAGCGGTACGGCGTATGCGCCGAGGATTGAAATGGCAATCGTGCATTCGAGGAAGGCCAGGTCGTTTCGCATCAGGATGGCGACGGCCTGATCCTCTTTAACGCCCTGGGCCCTGAAAGAAGTGGCAAGACACGACCCTTTGTGCCAGAGCGCTTCCAGGCTGACGCGGCGCCCATTGATGGCGGCGTAGCTGTCGGCTGCGGGTGATGAGTCGGGGGCGCTGTTCATTGTGTTGACGGTGATTTTGTCGTGTGCCATACTGGGCGGTATGGAGCATAATTTATTCGCCTGCATGCCATGAGTCAATCCCCGTACAAACCCTTAAGCGCTTCGTCGGCCATGACAGCGGCCCCGTTTGCGGCGCTGCGCCTTCCCGTGATCGGCTCACCCATGTTCATCGCCTCGTCGAAAGAACTGGTGGCCCAGCAATGCCTGGCGGGCATCGTGGGCGCGTTTCCTGCGCTCAATGCAAGGCCTGAAAGCGAACTGGCTTCGTGGCTTGACTACCTGAACCGCGAGATCGCGGCATGGAATGCACAACCGCAGCAGCCCTGGCGTGCCGCGCCCTATGCCGTGAACCTGATCGTGCATCCCAGCAACCAGCGGCTGGCGCATGATCTTGATGTGGTGTGTGCGTACAAGGTACCGGTGGTGATCACCAGCCTGAATGCGCCCGGGCAGGTCGCCGAGCGCATTCATGCATACGGCGGCATCGTGCTGCACGACGTATCCACCCTGCGTCACGCACGCAAAGCCATTGATGCGGGCGTTGACGGGCTGGTACTCGTGTGTGCCGGTGCAGGAGGCCACACCGGAACCCTCAACCCCTTTGCATTCACCGATGAGATCCGGCGAATTTTTGACGGCCTGGTCGCCGTGTCAGGCTGCATTTCGCATGGCAGGCAGGTGCATGCCGTGCAGGCCATGGGTGGAGATCTGGCCTATGTGGGCACGCGCTTCGTGGCCTCGACAGAGGCGCAGGCCGACCCGCGTTACCAGCAGATGATTGTGGATGGCGCGGCGGCAGACATTGTGTGCACCAGTGCGGTGACCGGGCTGCCGGCCAACTACCTGCGTGCAAGTTTCTCGGCCCTGGGTGTTGATGTTGACACGCTGCCTGCGCGCGAAACCTCGTCTTTCGGTTTTGGCAAGCGCGGTGATGGCACGGAGGCCAAAGCCTGGCGGGATGTGTGGAGTGCGGGCCAGGGCATTGGTGGCATTGACTCGGTATTGCCAGCGGCAGAAATCGTAGCCCGCCTGGCTGCCGAATATTCCGCAGTGCGCAGGCTGGCTTGAATCAGGGGGGTTTTTGCAGATGGTCCGCGAAGAAGATCTGGTCCAGCGCGGCCTGGCGCATGGCGAGCTTCTGCTTTTCCGGATACGCAAAAATCAGCCGCAGACCCGCTGAAAAACAGTAATGCATGCAGGCCAGCAATTCGGCATCGACGGTTGAGCCGATTTCTTCATAGAGTTTTGTCAGGTAGTTCAGGCGCTGGCGGTCTACCTCAGCGACGACCTTGCGCACATTGGGGTTGACGCGCGCCCAGTTGCGCACCGCCAGCTCCACCGCACCGCCGAACTCGTCAATCGGCGAGTTGGTGCCGATAAAGGCAATCAGCCGGATTTTTTCCTGCGGCGACACGCCCGCGCGCTCGACGATCTCAATCACGCGCAGGGTGGCGTGCTGCTTCCACTCGTCAATCAGTTTCATCAGCAGGTCGTCGCGGGAAGTGAAATGCCAGTAGAAACTGCCCTTGGTCACCCCCAGCTCCTTGGCCAGCGGCGGTATCAACACCATGTCAACGCCCGATTGGGCCAGAATTTTCATGCCGGCGCGCACCCAGTCGGAGGGTTGAAGGTCAGGTTTGGCCTCCTTGAGTGCCGCAGTTTTCAGGCTCCGGGTTGCCGTCTGCTTTTTGACGCGGGGCTGAGGTATGGCTTTGGCGCCCGCCACGGCAGTTTCTGGTTTTTTGATACTGGTGTTGCTTTTCATGGTGTCTGGGTGATTCCATAACCGTGTTGTTCCGGCTGCTTCAGCCCGCTGCTGCGCCCCGGGGCAAATGGCCATGGTCTATTGTGCAACAGCCTGACCGGCGCCCTGGCCTGATTGCACTCCAGTTGCGCCATGTCAATATTGGAAGCAGACCTACAAGAAAGCTGCAGGTGCCGTCCCATAATGAAGTTACTTATTTAACCTTCAGGTGCTTCAATGCTCTACAAATTCAAATCAAAAAATGCAGGCGACGTGATCATGCTGGAGGCCAATGGCCGCAAGGTGCTGGAAGTCATAGGAAAGGATGCCGGCCCGAAGGGCATCATCCTGCCGGAGCAGATGCCCGCTGCCATCGCCGCACTGGAAGCCGCCATTGCCCTCGAGGAATCTGGCGATCCGCAAGAAGGCGCGGTGCCGGGCGATGGTCTTGGTCTCCGGCAACGTGCCATGCCGTTTATCGACATGCTGCAGCGCAACCTGGCCTCTGGCGACGACGTGGTCTGGGGTGTCTAGGCTCCAGGCGGACTGCAGGCTGAAACGAAAAAGCCCTGACTCCCAGGGCTTTTTTGCGGGGACGCGGCGCTTCAGTCGACCTTCGCGCCCGATGCCTTGACCACCGGCTGCCACTTCTTCAGCTCGGAATCAATCAGCTGCGCAAATTGCGCCGGTGTGTTGCCGCTCGGAATCGCGCCCTGCAAAAACATCTTTTCCTTCATGGCCGGCGTTGCCAGTGATTTGGCGACTTCCTGCTGGATGCGGTTGGTGATCTCCGGCGGCAGGCCGGCCGGGCCGAGCAGGCCAAACCACGACGTGGCGTCAAAGCCTTTCAGATTACCCGCCTGCTCAACGGTGGGGACGTCGGGCAACGCCGTAGACGGCTGCGCGCTCGTCACAGCCAGGGCCTTGAGTTTGCCGGACTTGATGAGCTGCATCGACGACGGCAGGTTGTCAAACATCACATCCATGTCACCGCTCACCAGGCTGAGCAGCGCAGGGCCCGAACCGCTGAACGGGAAGTGCGTCATGTAGGTGCCGCTCATGGTCTTGAACAACTCGCCCGCCAGGTGGATGGAGGTGCCGTTGCCACTCGAGGCCATGTTCAGCTTGCCAGGGTTGGCCTTGGCGTATTTGATGAAGTCGGCCACGTTGTTGATGCCCGCCGCCTTTGCTTTTTCAGCCGGCACCACCATCACGTTGGGCACACCTGCCACGAGCGTGATGGGTGTGAAATCCTTCTGCGGGTCAAAAGGCATTTTGGTGTAGAGCCATTTGTTGATGCTCTGCGTACCCACGGTTCCCATCAGCAGGGTATAGCCATCGGGTGCCGAGCGGGCGACAACGTCGGCGCCGATATTGCCGCCTGCACCGGCCCGGTTTTCGACAATGAAGGGCTGGGGAAATGCCTTGCTCAGTTCAGCCGCCGTCGCCCGCGCCAGGATGTCCGTGGTGCCGCCGGGTGCGAAGGGCACGATGATTTTTACAGGTTTGGTCGGCCAGGTGCCCTGTGCGGCGGCGGGCATGGCTACGCAGGCTGCTGCGATCAAGGCCAAAGCCGAAAGCGCTGTGCGGCGGGTGGGGGTGTAAGGTGTTTTCAAGCCGGTCTCCGTGTATGTGGATGTTGTTGAAGTTGACGATACCTTTGCAGCCGCGCAGCTTCAAGAGGGTAAATCCCCGGAATGCTTCGGCGCATGAAAAAAGCCGCCTGGCTTCGGGCTCAGGCGGCTCTTGCAACCCGGGGTTGCGATTTCAGCGTTGATCAGTCCGCGTATTTGCCGGCTGCGTCAATCACGGGTTTGAGCTTGTTGATTTCTGCGGAGACAAAAGCCTTGTGTGCGGCAGGCTCGACGCGGCGGTCGGTCACGACAACCGCACCCAGGGCGTCTTCCTTCTTGAGGAAGTCTGCATCTTTCAGTGCGATCTTCAGGCCGGCATTGAGCTGGGCCAGTATGGCTGGCGGCGTGCCCTTCGGTGCATACAGGCCGTGCCAGATGGTCAGGTCAAAACCCTTGAGGCCCATTTCCTGCAGCGTCGGGTAGTCCTTGAGCAGCTTGTTGCTCGACAGTGGTTTGGTGGTGGTCACGGCGTAGGCCTTGACGCGGCCGGATTCGATCTGGCCGGTGGTGTTGGTGGTCTGGTCACACATCATGTCGACCTGGCCGCCAACCAGTGCGTTCATCGCTGGTGCCGTGCCGCTGAAAGGAATCGTGGTCATCGGTTCCTTGGCGTTGATGGCCGCTTGCCACATCAGGCCGCACAGGTGCGACGCTGATCCGAGACCGGCGTGCGCGATGTTGAGCTTGCCGGAATTGGTGCGAATGTAGTTTTCCAGGTCGCGGTAATTGTTGGCCGGCAGCTGTGGCTTGCCGATGATGGTCATCGGCACTTCATTGATCATGCCGAGGAATTCAAAATCGTCGAGTACCTTGTATGGCAGCTTGCGGTACAGGCCCGGTGCGGCCGCCATGCCGATGTGATGCAGCAGCAGCGTGTGGCCGTCCGGTGCGGCGCGTGCAACCTTGGCTGCACCGATGGTGCCGCCGGCACCGTTGACGTTTTCAACAACAAAGTTGGAACCGGGGATGGCCTTGCGCATGGCTTCTGCCAGGTCGCGTGCAACACGGTCGGTCGGGCCACCTGCAGCGAACGGGACCACGAAGGTGATGGGCTTTGTGCCTGGGAAGGTTTGCGCATTGGCAAAGATGGCAGTTGCTGCAACTGCCAGAACGAGTAGTCGTTTCATGATTCGTCTCCTGTTTAAAACAGCGTGAAGTTTAAGTGGCGTATGCC
>JAZKCB010000306.1:0-2494 GCA_040388335.1 Pseudomonadota bacterium
GACGTTTTCAGCAAGCCGAAGAGCGCCTTAGGACCAAATGTTAACCTGCAACTTAACATTTGGTCTTTTCAGGCTGGCCGGTACTCAATAGCGCCAGCGGCCATGACCGCGATAGCCGTAGTAACCGTAATAACCTGGTGCGGGTACCACCACGACCGGTGCGGGTGCGGCGTACACGGGCTGTGCCGGGTACACGGCGACGGGCCTGCCCACGGGGGCGACCACGCAGCCCGAAAGCAAGGTGACAAGGCCTGCAGCAGCGACTGCGCCAAAGAGACGAATGTTTTTCATGGAAAGCTCCTGTTGGAGCTTGTCTAACGTGCCATCAGGCCTGCATGGGGACTTCTGCAATGCAAAGTTGGGTAACCTGGTGTAAAGCCCCCGCTTTACAAACGGCTCAGCTCGTGGGACCAGCGAGCAAGGCCAGTAACGCCGCCTCATCAATGACCGTGATGTCGAGCTCCTGCGCCCTGGTGAGTTTGCTGCCTGCCTCGGTACCCGCCACCACGTAATCGGTCTTCTTGCTGACCGAACCTGCCACCTTGCCGCCCGCCGCTTCGACCCTGTCCTTGGCCTCATCGCGGCTCAGGCTGGGCAAGGTGCCGGTGATGACAAAGGTCTTGCCCGACAAGGGCTGCGGCGCGCGTTCTGCAGGTTCACCCTCTTCCCAGTGCACACCACAGGCGCGCAATTGTTCGACCACCTCGCGGTTGTGCGGCTGCTGGAAGAAGGTGTGAATGCTCTCGGCCACGATGGGACCGACGTCATCGACCTCAGCCAGGCGTTCGGTGGATGGCGCATCTTCTGCCGTCACGCCCATGATGCCGTCGAGCTTGCCAAAGTGTTTGGCCAGCGCCTTGGCGGTGGCCTCGCCGACATGGCGAATGCCCAGGCCGAAGATGAAGCGCGGCAGTGTCGTTTGCTTGGATTTTTCAAGCGCTTCCAGCAGGTTGCTGGCAGACTTTTCGGCCATGCGGTCCAGGCTGGCCAGCGATGTCAGGCCCAGCTTGTAGAGGTCGGGCAAGGTGCGGATGACATGGGCATCGACCAGTTGCTCGACCAGTTTGTCGCCCAGGCCCTCAATTTCAACAGCACGCCGGTGCGCGTAATGCAGGATGGCCTCCTTGCGCTGTGCGCTGCAGAACAGGCCGCCTGTGCAGCGGTAGTCGGCTTCGCCCTCTTCGCGCACAGCCTCTGACCCGCAGACCGGGCATTTGCGCGGCATGGTGAACTGGGGCGCATCCTTCACACGTTTTTCGAGCAGCACGCTGACGACTTCAGGAATCACATCACCGGCACGGCGGACGATGACGGTATCGCCGACACGCACATCCTTGCGGCGGGCTTCGTCTTCGTTGTGCAGCGTGGCGTTGGTCACGGTGACGCCGCCCACAAACACCGGTGCCAGCTTGGCCACCGGCGTCAGCTTGCCGGTGCGGCCGACCTGCACGTCAATCGCCTCGACTGTGGTGAGCTGCTCCTGCGCCGGGTATTTGTGTGCAACAGCCCAGCGCGGCTCGCGCGTCACAAAACCCAGTTGCCTTTGCAAAGCCAGACTGTTGACCTTGTAGACCACGCCGTCAATGTCATAGGGCAAGGCATCGCGCTGCTTGCCAATATTGATGTGAAAGGCGACCAGCTCTGCCGCACCGAGGGCTGGCGCTGTTTGCGAAGCCACCGGGAAACCCCATGACTTAAGCGTCATCAACAGCTGCAAATGCGTTTCAAAGACCGGGCCGCCCTGCTCGGGCGGCGTGATCTCGCCCAGGCCATAGGCAAAAAAGCTGAGCCTTCGGTCAGCGGCGATGGCCGGGTCGAGCTGGCGCACGCCGCCCGCTGCGGCATTACGCGGGTTCACAAAGGTTTTTTCGCCCTTGGCACCTTTGGCGATCTTCTCGCGCTGGCGTTCGTTCAGGGCTTCAAAATCTGCGCGGCGCATGTAGACCTCACCGCGTACTTCGATGACGGGTGGCGCGTCTGCTGGAAGCTTCAAGGGGATTTGCCTGACGGTCCGCATGTTCTGCGTCACGTCTTCACCCACCTCGCCATCGCCACGGGTAGCCGCCTGAACAAGCACGCCATTTTCATAACGCAGGTTCATGGCCAGTCCGTCGAACTTGAGTTCAGCCACATATTCAACCGGCGGGTCGCCCTCTTTCAGGCCCAGTTCCTTGCGCACGCGGGTGTCAAAACTCTGCGCGCCGGTCGGCTCGGTGTCGGTCTCGGTGCGAATGCTCAGCATCGGCACCTTGTGGCGCACGCTGGCGAATTGGTCCAGCGGTTTGCCGCCCACGCGTTGGGTCGGGGAATCAGCGCTCAGAAGTTCGGGATGCGCTTCTTCAAGCGCCTGCAACTCGCGAAACAGCTTGTCATATTCAGCGTCGGGAATGCTGGGTTCATCGAGCACGTAGTAACGGTGCGCGTGCGCATGCAACTGCTTTCGCAGCAGCGCCGCGCGTTTGGCGGCCTTGTCGTCGCCGGGCGCTTCGGGCTG
>JAZKCB010000306.1:2594-7232 GCA_040388335.1 Pseudomonadota bacterium
TTTTAGCTGAACAAACGCCGGGCCAGTACAGAGCCAGCTGACAAGTCACGCTCATCCAGCGTGTCATAAAGCTGTTCGAGCTCTGCGCCGATCACATCCATGGCCTCAAGGTGGATGGCATTGCCATTGTCATCACTGATGGTGCCGTCCATGGCGGTGGCCAGTGCGACAGCGGCTTCGCGCATGCGCACAAAGGGCTGCTCGGTGCGAAGCACCTGCGGCACATCCAGCGACAGCGTGACCTCACGCAGCGCGGTCTGCTCAGGGTCTTCAGCCATCGCGGCCTGTGTGTCAAAGGCCAGGCCCAGGATGGGCGCGCCGCCCTGCTGCGATGCAGGCAAAACCATGCGGCCGGGGATCACACCCGCCACAAAGCCCAACCGCGCCGCGTTTTGCTGAACGTAGCCGGGGCTCCATGCTGTATGAATCGCACGCAGGGTGAAGCTGAGCTGCGCATCATGGGCGCTGGCAAACTGGTCAAGCTCGCGGGCACGCGCGACTTCGTCCAGCATTTCAGGGAACTCGGGCTCGCCGCCGATCGCATCGGCAAAAGCCTGCGTCTTCATCACAAACTCGGAGTATTCAATCTGGTTCAGCGCACCCATGCGGTTGGCCATCTGCACACCGCACTGGAAGGCGCTGTAACGGTGGCTGGCCGAGGGGAACTCCCATTCGCCGGTGGTCACGCTCAGACCCTCAACACCGAAAGGCTTGCTGCCGGCGCGGCGTGTGCTGGGCATGGCCGCAATGGCCGCTTCGCCGGACACGATGGATTCAATCACCACAGGTGCAATCACGTCGATGAGCGCGTCAAGGCCGGGCTTTTTCTCGGGCGCCATGACACTCGCCAGCGTGCCCATGCCGGATTCGCTGTCAAAACGCGGCTCTTGCCGATGCGCCAGCGGGTCCTGCGAGGCGCCTTCGTCCTGCATGCCGGGTTCAAGTGGTTCACGCGGCTCGGGTGAGACTTCAGGGGTGGCGCGTTTGGGCTCGTTTTTGCGGGCTGTCCAGGTGCTGTGGGCCACGACACCGGCCAGTACCAGGCCACCAACAACTGCCAGACTGATTTGCAATGTACTCATGCAGCGCTCTAAAAAAGTTGCGGCACGTGGTCATGCCACGGAGACCGGATCGGTGTCGTGTCTTTGCAAGCAGGGGCCGCAGAACCGGCTTTGCCGGGCTGCAGGCGCAGCGCCCCCTCGGGGGGCAGAGAGCTACACGCAGTGAGCGAACGTGGGGGCTCCATCTCTAGGCCGCTTCTGCAAAACCAAGCGCGGCTTCCATGTCCACCGCCACGATGCGTGAGACGCCCTGCTCCTGCATGGTCACGCCGATCAGCTGCTCGGCCATTTCCATGGCGATCTTGTTGTGGCTGATGAAGAGGAACTGCGTGTCCTTGCTCATGCTGGCGACCAGCTTGGCGTAACGCTCTGTGTTGGCATCATCCAGCGGCGCATCAACCTCGTCCAGCAGGCAGAAAGGCGCAGGGTTGAGGTGGAAGATCGCAAACACCAGGGCAATCGCTGTCAGGGCTTTTTCACCGCCCGAGAGCAAATGGATGGTCTGGTTTTTCTTGCCGGGCGGCTGCGCCATGACCTGCACACCGGCATCGAGGATTTCCTCACCCGTCATGACCAGCCTGGCGTTGCCGCCACCGAAAAGCTCGGGGAACATCTTGCCGAAATGGCCATTGACGGTTTCAAACGTGCTGGCCAGCAGGTCGCGCGTTTCGGCGTCGATCTTCTTGATCGCGTCTTCAAGCGTGAACATGGCTTCGTTCAAATCGGCAGACTGTGCATCAAGGAACTGCTTGCGCTCACGCGCGGTGCTCAGCTCATCGAGTGCTGCAAGATTGACGGCGCCCAGCGACTGGATCTCGCGGTTGATGCGGTCGATTTCGCCCTGCATGCCGGTCAGGCGCACGTTGCCGGTCTTGATGGATTCTTCAACCGCCGCAAGATCGGCCTGCGCGTCCGCCAGCAGCTGTTCATACTGCTCAAAACCAAGCCGGGCGGCTTGCTCCTTGAGCTGGAACTCCGTGATGCGCTGGCGCAACGGGTCAAGCTCACGCTCCAGCTGAAGGCGGCGCTCATCGCTGGCGCGCAGTTTGTTGGTGAGGTCGTCGTACTGGCTGCGTTTGGCGCCCAGGTCGGCCTCGCGCTCCAGCTTCACGCTCAAGGCAGACTGCAGGCCGGCTTGCGCGGCGGCATCCGACAGGCGTGATAACTCTTCTTTGGCGCGCTGTTCTTCTTCGGCAATGGTTTCAGCCTGCTGCGCGGCGATCTGGATGGAGCGGGCCAGCTCTTCGCGCCGTGAAGCGAGGCTGCGCAATGCAAACTGCGCCTCCTGTGCCTGGCGCTCAAGCGCGCGTTGCTGCTCGCGCGATTCATTGAGCTTGCGCTCGGCCTCGATCACGCGGTCATCGAGCTGGGCGTGGCGCTCCTGGCTGTCGGCCAGTTGCATGTCGAGTTCTTCAAAACGGCCTTCTGCCGTGACCTTGCGCTCCTGCAGGTCACCCAGTTGCGCTTCGATCTCGCCCATGTCGGCCTGGATCTGCTCGCTGCGCGCGCGGGTCTGCTCGGCCAGCTGCGTCAGGCGCAGCACTTCCACCTGCAGCTCATGTGTGCGGCTCTGGCCTTCAGCGCTTTCACGGCGGGCCGTGCCCAGGCGCTGTGCGGCGTCGGCGTAGACAGACTCTGCGCGAACCAGCGCACTGCGCGCTTCTTCGCTGATCAGCGCCTGCGCCTTGAGCTGCTTGTCGAGGTTTTCGATTTCCTGCGCACGGGCCAGCAGGCCGGCCTGTTCCGAATCCTGCGCATAAAAGCTCACGCTGAACTGCGTGACGGCATGACCGCTCTTGACGTAAATGACCTCACCGGCCTGCAGCTTCTCGCGTGCGGCCATGGCATCGTCAAGCTTTTCGGCGGTGTAACAGCCGTGCAGCCAGTCACCCAGCAAGGCCGATTGCCCGGCATCATTCAGGCGCAACAGTTCAGCCAGCGGCTTGAGGTTGATGGCGGCGTTGGACTTGCCCGGTGCGGCGCCGTTCGGTGGCGAATAAAACGACAGCTTGGCGGGTGGTGTGTCGCGCCCGTCGGTGCCGGAAAAACCGCGCACCATGTCCAGCCTTGACACTTCAAGCGCGCCGAGACGTTCGCGCAGCGCGGCTTCAAGCGCGTTCTCCCAACCCTGCTCGATATGGATGCGGCTCCACAGGCCCTGCAAACCATCCAGCCCATGTTTGGCCAGCCAGGGCTTGAGCTTGCCGTCGGTCTTGACCTTTTCCTGCAGCGCCTTGAGGGCTTCCATACGCGCAGACAGGTCGGCGCGTTTGGCGGATTCCGTGTTGACGGCCTGCTGCTGCGTGCGGCGCTCTTCGTCCAGCTGCGGCACGCTATCGGTCAGTTCCTGCAGGCGGGCTTCGGCTTCGAGTTGAGCTTCCTGTGCGCTGTTGAACTGCGCGGTCAGGTTGACCAGCCTGGCTTCGTCAGGCGCGTTGAGCGCATTGCGGTCGGCCGTCAGGCGCTCCAGCCGCATGTTCAGCGCACGCGACTGCTCTTCAATGTTGCGCTGGTCTGCGGCCAGCACCTGGATCTGCTGCTGGACCTGCGCAACGCCGGTGCGCTGCTCGTTGGCCTTGGCTTGGGCACTGCGCAGCGACTCCTCCAGTGCGGGCAACTGGCTCTGCTGTTCTTCGCTCTGCGCGGCCAGCAGTTCCGATTTTTCTTCCGCTTCAATGGCCTGTGCCGACAGGGTTTCTGTTTCGACAGCGGCGTCTTCCTTGCGGGTCGCCCACTGGGCGGTCTGCTCTTTCAGCTGGGCCAGGCGCTGCTCGACACGGATGCGGCCATCGACCACAAAGCGGATCTCCGCTTCAAGCCGGCCGACTTCGGCGCTGGCTTCATACAGCTTGCCCTGGGCCTGGTTGACGTGGTCGCCGGCGGCGTAATGCGCCTGGCGAATGGTTTCAAGGTCGGCTTCGATGTGGCGCAGGTCGGCCACGCGGCTTTCAAGTTCGTTGACGGCTTTTTCGGCATCGGCCTTGACCTTGGCCTGGTCGGCTTCGCTTTCGGCACGTTTCAAAAACCAGAGCTGGTGCTGCTTGAGCGTTCCGTCGGCCTGCAGGCTGTTGTAGCGCATGGCCACCTCGGCCTGCTTTTCAAGCCGGTCCAGGTTGGCATTGAGTTCGCGCAGGATGTCTTCCACGCGGGTCAGGTTTTCACGCGTGTCGGACAGGCGATTGGCCGTCTCGCGTCGGCGCTCCTTGTACTTCGACACGCCGGCCGCTTCTTCAAGAAACAGGCGCAACTCTTCGGGCTTGGACTCGATGATGCGGCTGATGGTGCCCTGGCCGATGATGGCGTAGGCGCGTGGGCCGAGGCCGGTGCCGAGGAACACATCCTGCACGTCGCGGCGACGCACCGGCTGGTTGTTGAGGTAGTAACTGGATGTGCCGTCGCGCGTCAGCACACGCTTGACGGCGATCTCGGCAAACTGGCCCCACTGGCCGCCGGCGCGGTGGTCGGCATTGTCAAACACCAGCTCGACGCTGGAGCGGCTGGCGGCCTTGCGTGTGGTGGTGCCGTTGAAGATGACGTCCTGCATGGATTCGCCACGCAGCTCGGACGCCTTGCTCTC
>JAZKCB010000307.1:0-23593 GCA_040388335.1 Pseudomonadota bacterium
AGCACATCGCCCTTCTGGTTGCGCGTCTCGCAGCGCATCACGGCCATGCCGCGGTCTGGCTTTGAGCGCGAAGGTGTCACGCTGACGACCTCACTGTCAACCTGCAGCACATCCCCGGGCCGGGTCGGTTTCGGCCATGACAGTTCACCGCTTGCGCCAATGATGCCGCCGGCCAGTGGCAGGCCGCCACCGACCAGCAGGCGCATGGTGATGGCCGCCGTGTGCCAGCCGCTGGCAGCCAGGCCGCCGAACAGCGTGCCTTTCGCGGCTTCCCCATCCAGGTGAAAGGGCTGCGGGTCGAACTGCGTGGCAAAGGCCTTGATCTGCGTCTCGTCGATGGCGTGCTCCGCGCTTTTGAAGCGCATGCCCGGCCGCAGGTCGTCCATGTGAAGAAGTGTGGTGGCGCTCATGGTGGCAACTCCTTTTCAGGCGGCGTAAGGTTCGCCAAGATAGGCGCCATGCGGCAATGACAGGCCTTGCTTGACCTGCCGCGTCACGCCATCGGCCAGCACCTCCGAGGCGCCGGCTTCCAGCGCGGCCCAGGTTTGAGATACGACTGCATCAGGCTGCGTTTTTTCGCCGGGTGCATCCTTGGCCATGTCCGTGTCCATAAAGGCCACATGCAGGCCGACCACCTGCGTGCCCTGTGCGCGCAACTCGTTGCGCAGGCCGTTGGTCAATGACCAGGCAGCAGATTTGGAGGCGCTGTAGGTGCCGATGGCCGGAAAGCTGATCCAGCTCAGCGCCGACAGCACATTGACAATCGCCCCGCCGCCATTGGCCGCCAGCACAGGTGCAAAAGCCTGGCTCAACGCCCAGGGACCGAAGAAATTGGTCTCAAACTCTGCCCGTGCGGCCTCGACTCCGGCACCCGACAGGAAACCGGACGAGCGCGAAATGCCTGCATTGTTGATGAGCAGGGTCACGTCGCCACAGGCTGCAACCGCAGCAACAATCTGCGCCGCATTCGTCACGTCAAGCTCAACTGGAATCACGCCAGGCAAGGTAACGCCGGCCGGGTCACGCGCTGCGGCATAAACTTTTTTGGCACCGACTGCGAGCGCACCGCGCGCGTAGGCCAAGCCGAGGCCGCGATTGGCCCCGGTGATAAAAATGACTGAATCTTTGACAAGCATGAAGCATCCCTTCTTTAACAAATCAGGCGGTTTGAATTCGGCGCAGCAAGGCGCCAGTGCTGACAGGCCAACCGACACGGCCAAACCAGGCGCCACCCGCAATCGCAGCCGCAATCACGATGCCGTAAACCACCAGCGCAGCGCCCTGCGCCATGAAGACGTGCCAGAGATTGCCGCCCCAGCGTATGGCCAGCCAGCCGCCGATACCGGCCACCAGCAGGCGGGCGATGTTGCCGGCCACGGGCCAGAGCAGGCGGCCTGCACCCTGCGATGCAAAGTACAGCACCAGACCGACACCAAAAAACCCGTACAGCGGACCCACGGCACGCAGGTAAAGCGTGCCCGCTTCGATCATGGCCGGGTCGCTGCCGAAGAGCGACAGCCATGCACGCGGGAAAAACGCCGCAGCCAGGCCGATGGCCTCGGTCAACGTGAAAGCCATGGCGGCGCCTATCCATGTCGCCTTGAGCGCACGCTCATGCTGGCCTGCACCCATGCAGGTGCCGACCATGGCCACCAGCGGTGCGCCCAGGCCAAAGACCAGCGGCACCAGCAAATACTCCAGCCGCGATGCCGTGCCGTAACCCGCAATCGCCGCAGGCCCGAAACCGCCTGCCAGTGAGGTGGCAATGCCAATCGAGAGGTTGGTCGCCAGCGTGGAGATCGAGCCGACCAGCCCAATGCGCAGGATGTCGCGGAACAGCGGCCAGCGCAATTTCACGTTTTTCAGCGAAGGCTTGAGCAGGCTGCGGTCAGACCACAGGTAGGCTGCCAGTGCCAGCGTGCCGACCAGGTAATACAGCAGCAGCGCCATCGCACCACCGGCAATACCCAGCGCCGGTATCGGCCCCCAGCCAAAAATCAGCAGCGGCGACAAAGGCACCAGCGCGATCACGCCCACCACCGTCACATTCGCCGGCACCGACATGTTGCCGGTACCGCGTATCACCGCCGCCAGCGAATTGAACAGCCAGACCAGGATGGCCCCGGCAAACACCCAGTGCGAATAGGTGACGGCCGCTTCGAGCGAAGCACCCCTGCCGCCCATCCCGGCATACAACCAGCGCCCGCCGGTCAGCAGCACCAGCGAGAACACCACGCCAAACCCCAAAGCAATGACCATCGCGTGCAGCACCAGCGCGTCAGCATCTTCACGCCGTCCCGCACCAAGCGCCCGTGCGATGGATGAAGCTATGCCGCCGCCCATGGCGCCGGCCGAGGTCATCTGCATCAGCATGACGATGGGAAACACCAGTGCCATGCCGGCCAGCGCGTCCGTGCCCAGCTTGCCGACAAAAAACGTCTCGACCAGGCCGACGACGGCCTGCGCCACCATCACGATGACGTTGGGTGCCGCAAGCCGCAGCAGGGTACGGCCTATCGGCGCTTCAAGCAGCAGGCGTGTGCGCGGGTCTACAGCGCGGGGCATGGTGTGGTCAGTCATGGTGCGCCCTCAAGCTGGTGCCACTGCGGGCGCTGCGGGCAACGCGGGCAACGCGGGCCGGCGCAGGGTCATGATGATGAGCGCTGCAACAAGGCAGGCAGCGCCGGCGGCATAAAGCGCGGGGGTGTAGGTGAGCAGCAGTGTGCGGGTCAGCCCCGCACCATAGGCAGCGACAGCCGCGCCGATCTGGTGGGCCGCAAAAATCCAGCCGAAAACCAGGCCGACTTTTTCCTTGCCAAAAGCCGCGCCCGCGAGCTTGACGGTCGGCGGCACCGTGGCGATCCAGTCCAGGCCGTAGAAGATGGCAAAGAAGGACAGGCCATACAGCGAGAAGGTGGAATGCGGCAGCCAGAACAGCGACAGCCCGCGCAGCGCGTAGTACCAGAACAGCAGCTTGCGGTTGTCAAAGCGGTCAGACAGCCAGCCCGACAAAATCGTGCCGCAAAAATCGAAGGCGCCCATCATGGCCAGTACCGACGCAGCCGGCACCGCCGTCATGCCGTAGTCGCCGCACAGCGATATGAAGTGTGTCTGCACCAGTCCGTTGGTGCTCAGGCCGCAAATAAAAAACGTCCCGGCCAGAATCCAGAAAGTCCGGTTGCCCGAGACATCACGCAGCGCCGTAAAAGCTGTCGCCATGTTCATGAAGGGTGGTACGGGCGGCACGCTGCCGGGCACAAAAGCTTCCCCGTATGGCGTCTGGTTAATGTCTGAAGGCCGGTTGGTGACGAGAAACATCACCAGCACCGTAATGAGCGCGCAGCCCGCAAAAATCGGCAGCACCGCATAACGCCAGCCGACATGCTCAATCAGCCATGCAGCCACCGGCAGAAAAGCCAGCTGGCCGGTGGCTGCAGACGCCGTCAGCACACCCACCACCAGCCCGCGCCTGGCGGTAAACCAGCGCGTCGAGACCACAGCAGCCAGCACCATGGCCGTCATGCCGGTACCAAGGCCGAGCATGACGCCCCACACGATAAAAAGCTGCCACAGCTGCGTAGAAACTGTCGCCAGTGCCATGCCACTGCCCACAAGGGCCAGCCCGGTGCACATCACGCGCCGCAGGCCGAAACGCTCCATCAGCACAGCTGCAAAGGGGCCCATCAGGCCGAACAGCGCAAAACGCAAAGCCAGTGCGGACGAAATCTGGTCAACGCTCCAGCCGAACTCCTTGTGCAGCGGCTGCATGAAGGCGCCCGGCAAACCCAGGGCGGCCGACATGATGAGCATGGTCAGGAAGGTGACAGAAGCGACGACCCAGCTGTAATGAACGCCGCGTTTTTGCAGCCATGTAGAAAGTTGTTGGGCAAACATGTTGGCCTTGTGAGCGTTTTCAAGGGGTGTTTTGTGGGCAGGGGCTGCCGGCCATCAGTCGTCGGTCGCGGCGCCCTCTTCGCCAGAGGCCAGCACGGCCATGGATTCATTGATCAGCTGGTGCAGCGCCAGCACCCGCTCGGCGCCCAGGCGCCGGTTCATGCCTTCCTGCGCGACCTTCCAGCGGTGGCGCGCTTCCTCGCGTTTGGCACGGCCTTCCGCGGTGATGGTGACGAGGCGGCTGCGCGCATCGGTGCCGGCCGTCAGTGTCAGCCAGCCTGCATCTACCAGTGGCTTGAGGTTGCGCGTCAGCGTGGAGGCATCCACCTTCATGCTCGATGCAAGCTCGCCAGGGCGAATGGGGCCCAGCTTCATCACATGCGAGAGCAGCGAATACTGCGTCGTCTTCAGGCCGACAGCAGCCATCTCCTGGTCATAGTGCTGCGAGACGCAGCGTGTGAGCTGGCGCAGCTTGAGGTTGGTGCAAGCCAGCGTCTTGAGCTCGGCAGCCACATCGGGGGTAGGGGCGGTTTTTCTGGACATCATTAAATTGTAGTTACAACAATTGTAGATGCAATTATAATTTTTCACATGACACCTCAAAAGACACCCCAAAACACGCTGGATGAATGGCTCAAACAATATGAAGAAGTGCGCGGCCGCATGCTGGCTGGCGGCGGCAAGCCCGGCCTGGCCAACCCGGCCGATGTGGCCGGCAAGACCGGCATGGAGATCATGGAGGCCATGCTCTCCGGCGCCCTGCCCTATCCGCACATTGCGGAGACCCTGGACTTTTCATTGATGGAAGTGGCACCCGGCAAGGCGGTTTTCCAGGGCACGCCGCAGCTCAAGCACTACAACCCGCTGGGCAGCGTGCATGGCGGCTGGTATGCGACGCTGCTTGATTCAGCTGTCGGCTGCGCCATACACACCATGATGCCGGCGGGCCGGGGCTACACCACGGCAGAACTGAGCGTGAACATCGTACGGGCCGCCTCGCACAAAAGCGGCCCGCTGCGCGCCATCGGCACGGTCATCCACTGCGGCAAACAACTGGCGACAGCAGAAGGCCGCATCGTCGGGCCCGACGGCAAGCTCTACGCACACGCCACCACGACCTGCCTGGTTTTTGAGTTGCCCAAATAGCCAAAAAGCGGGCCTCATGGCTACACTGGGCTTTCACCTCAATGAAAGCGTCTGTCATGCCTCATATTTTCAGGAGTATTTCGCATCAAGCCTGCAGTGCGGCAGTGGCGCTGGCATTTGGTCTTCTGGCGGGTTGCCAGTCGCTGGACGCAGCAGCCCCCGGTACGCTAAGCGCGGAAAAGATTGCTGCCGTGCTTGCCAGCCCTGACCGCAGCGCCAACGACCGCAACAACGACGTTCGCCGCAAGCCTGCAGACATGCTGGCCTTCATCGGCATTCGCCCTGGCATGACGGCCCTGGACCTGAGCGCGGGAGGCGGTTACACAACGGAATTGCTGGCACGTGCCATCGGGCCGGGTGGCCGGGTCTACGGACAGAACCCGCCGCGCGACGCAGCCAACCCGCCGCCGAGACCTGCAGTGCCCGAGGGCGAGGCCGTACCAGCACAACGTTCTGCTGCCATCCCGAACACAACGGTGACGCCGCCTCCCCGGCAGACGCTTGCTGATCGCGCCAAAACGCCTGGCATCGCACCCATCATTGCGGTCAGCCGGAAATTCGATGACCCGATTCCTCCCGGGATCGCCGCCGGCACGCTGGACCTCGCCACGCTGATGTTCAACTACCACGACCTCAGCTATCAGGGCGTGGACCGCGGTGCGATGAACAAGGCTGTGTTGGCAGCACTGAAGCCCGGCGGCATCTACGTCATTGCCGACCATGCCGGCAGGCCGGGCACCGGCATTTCAGAAGCCAGCACCCTGCACCGCATGGAAGAAGCCTTTTTGCGCCGCGAGATCGAAGCCGCGGGTTTCAGGCTGGCTGCGAGTGGCAACTTCCTGCGCAACCCGGCCGACCCGCGTGACCGCAACATCCCTGAACCGCCCCAGCCCAAGGACGAGTTTGTGCTGAAGTTCGTCAAGCCCTGAGCGCCATACAGACTGCCATACAGACTGCCATACAGAGCGCCGTCGCGCTGTAAATTCGTCTTCTGCGAGCAGCTATGGGCGCAGCTCGACATCGACAACCCCGCTCATGACGCAGTCGAGGCAGGCGGCGTGAAGTACAGCGAGCCGGCGATACGGTTCCATGCATTGATGTTGGCGACCGCTGCCGTCAGGAACGCCAGCTCCCCCGGCTTGAACTGGCTGCTCACTTCAGCGTAAACCACATCAGGCACACCGCGGCCGGCCATCAGCGTGAGCGCTTCAGACCAGGCGAGTGCTGCCATCTCACGCTCCGAAAAAATGCCGGCTTCGCGCCAGGCCGCCATCATGTCGAGCTTGCCAGCCGTCACACCCAGCTTGCGCGCGACATTGACGTGCAGCTGAATGCAATAGGCGCAGCCGTTGATTTGCGACACCCGCAGCTTGACCAGCTCGGTCAACGTCTTCTCAAGCCCCGAATCATCAACAGCCTTGCCCAGGGCCAGCAGCGCAGCGCTGGTGGCCGCCGCATATCCGTTGTACTCGGCAGAATCCATGCGCGCATGCGACGTCTTGCTGCTTGTGTCCATTTTCATTGCCTTTCACGTGGTTTGCGCCAATAATATCAGAGCTCTTATATGATGTATGAATTCTGACAATAAACCGCCGGCAAGGCCGCCCGGCCCCAAAGCCGCCACGCCCAAACCGGGCGAGAGCAAGCGCGGCGAGCAGGGCCATATCGGTTACCTGCTGCGGCAGGCTGGCGTGGTGCATCGCGCCAGCATGGAGGCCGCGCTGGCCGACCTGGCCGTGACACTGCCGCAGTTCCTGGTGCTGACCATGCTGGTCGCCTACCCCGGGGCATCGGGCGCAGAACTGGCTAGGCTTTCACTGCTGACGCCGCAAACCATGAGCGTGATCGTGACCAACCTCGAGAAAAATTCCCTCGTTTCACGCAGGCCGCACGCGGTGCATGGGCGCATCCGGCACATCGAGGTGACGGCTACCGGCAGGCAACTGCTTGCAAAGTGCCGCACGCGGGCAGCAGCCGCAGAAGCAGCGCTGCTGGAGGGCCTGTCAGCAACAGATGAAAAAGCCGTCAGGCGCTGGCTGGCGGGTATTGCAAGAAAGGCCTCCGAGGGCTGAGGCCGGGTAACAAAGCGTCGCGTGCAACTTTTTGGATAGCCGCAGATAATTCGGACCATGCGACTACTCCACACCATGCTCCGCGTCGGCGACCTCCAGCGTTCGATCGACTTCTACACCAACGTTCTCGGCATGCAACTGCTGCGCAAGTCAGAGAACACCGAATACAAATACACCCTGGCCTTTGTGGGCTACGAGGGCAACCCGGCACAGGCCGAGCTGGAGCTGACCTACAACTGGGGCACCGACAGCTACGACATGGGCACGGCTTATGGCCACATCGCACTGGGCGTGCCCGATGCCTATGCAGCCTGCGAGAAGATCAAGGCTGCCGGCGGCAACGTGACGCGCGAGGCCGGACCGGTCAAGGGCGGCACCACCGTCATTGCATTTGTGACCGACCCTGACGGCTACAAGATCGAGCTGATCCAGCGCCCTGAGTACGCCCCGGGCGGCGGGCTTCGTTAGGGCCTGTCATCAAGGCTGCATGGTGCCAATATCCAGACGCGCTTTTGCAGCCCTGCCGCTTTTACCGGCCATGAGCGCCATGGCACAGCAGCCAGCCGTCTTCAGCAAGCCGGCGCTGCGCGCAGCCTATATCTCCACCAACGCCGCGCAGGCGGTGCGTGATGCGCAAAGTGGTGAATTTCGCGGTGTGTCGGCAGATGTGGCGCGTGAACTGGGCAGGCGACTGAACACGCCAGTGGCCATCTTGCCCCACGCCACCGCCGCCGATGTGATCAGCGCCGTGCAGAGGGGCGAGGCCGACATTGGTTTTGTTGCGCCCAACCCGGCACGCATGGTACTGGCCTATTCACAGACCTATATGCTGGTGCAGCAGACCTTTCTGGTTCGCGAAGGCAGCAGCATCAAAAGCACCGCAGACCTGGACCGTACGGGCAACGTGCTGGGCGCCAACAGCGGCGACTCGGTGGGCACGTACATCAAGGGCAACTTCAAGCAGGCGCAGCTGCTTGAAAGCCCGGACTACACGATGAACGAGGCGGTGCGCTGGCTGGCCGAAGGCAAGGTGCTTGCTTTTGGCGGCAATCGCCAGCGCCTGCGCATGGCAGCTGACATTGATAAAACCCTGGACCTGCGTTTGCTGCCCGACAACCTCTACGCCGTGCCGCAAGCCATTGCCTTCGCACCCAGTGACGCAGCGCTGCTGGCGTTTGTGAACAGTGCGCTGGACGACATGCGCAGCTCGGGCTTTCTGGAAGCCGCCGTCAAACGCGGCGGTGTCGAAGGCGTCGGTGTGGCGCCTGCGGTCTTGCGTTAACGGGGCCCTGCGCCAGCGCCGAGCGCGTTGATCGGGATCTTGAGATAACGCACGCCGTTGGCTTCTGCTGGCGGCATCTCGCCGGCACGGATATTGACCTGTATCGATGGCAGGATGAGCGTGGGCATGCCCAGCGTCGCATCCCGGGCTGCGCGCATGGCGACAAAATCATCTTCAGAAACGCCGTCATGCACGTGGATGTTTTTGGCCGCCTGCTCGCCCACCGTGGTCTGCCATTTCGGCTCGCGTGAGTCAGGCGGGTAGTCGTGGCAGACATAGACCCTCGTCTCGGGCGGCAGGGCCAGCAGCCTGCGTATCGAGCGGTACAGCATGTGCGCATCACCACCGGGAAAGTCTGCGCGCGCCGTGCCGACGTCGGGCATGAACAGCGTGTCGCCCACAAACAGCGAGTCGCCCACGCGGTAAGCCATGTCGGCCGGCGTGTGGCCGGGCACCAGCAGCGCGGTGGCCTCGATGTTGCCGATCATGAACGTTTCACCGTCGGCAAACAGGTGGTCGAACTGGCTGCCATCAGGGGAAAACGAGCTTTCAAGATTGAAGATGGCCTTGAAGGTGGACTGCACCGTACGGATGTGGTCGCCGATGGCGATGCGGCCGCCGACCTGCTCTTTCAGGTAGTGAGCAGCAGACAAATGATCGGCATGGGCGTGGGTTTCAAGAATCCAGTCCACCTGCAGACCCTGCTCACGGACAAAAGCCAGCACCTTGTCGGCTGAGGCTGTGCTGGTATGACCGGATTTGGGGTCGTAGTCCAGCACCGGGTCGATGATGGCCGCGCGACCGGCCTGCGTATCGGCAACGACATAGGTGACCGTCCAGGTGGCCGGGTCGAAAAAGGCCTGCGTGGCGGGAATGGCAGGCTGGGCAAGGTGGGGCGCCGTGTGGGTGTTCATGAAGGTATCCTGGATTTGTACACTATGTTGACTTATATTATATAAATAAATATAATATTTACAAGTTGATCGATATTAGCTTTTTTAAAGACGCCCACCATGACGCAAGCAGCCACAGTTCTTGACACCGCACGCCTGCGCGAAGCAGCTGGCAATGCCGTTGGCGTGCTGAAGACCCTTGCCAATGAAGACCGCCTGCTGCTTCTGTGCCACCTGTCGCAGGGCGAGCTTTGTGTGAGTGAACTGGAAGAACAGCTCGGCATACGCCAGCCCACCCTGTCGCAGCAACTCGGCGTGCTGCGCACCGATGGCCTGGTCAACACCCGCCGCGACGGCAAGAACATTTATTACAGCGTCGCCAGCCCGGCGACGCTGGAAATCCTGGCGGTGCTGTACCGTCTTTATTGCCCCGAGCCAACCTGAGGAACCCCATCATGACCATCAACTGGAATGCTTTTACACCCTGGTCTGCCTTGATCGGCGGCATGCTGATCGGGCTGGCCGCTGCCATGTTTGCACTGCTCAATGGCCGCATCGCCGGCATCAGCGGCGTGCTGGGCGGACTGCTGAAACCTGTGCGTGGCGACGTGGCCTGGCGCGCCGCCTTTGTGCTCGGTCTGGTGGGCGCGCCGCTGGTTTATGCACTTTTCGCCATCCTGCCTGCAGTGCAGATTGAGGCAGGCTACGGCGCACTCATCGTTGCCGGCCTGCTGGTCGGGGTGGGTACGCGGTACGGCTCCGGCTGCACCAGCGGCCACGGCGTGTGCGGCCTGTCGCGCCTGTCCCCACGCTCGCTGGCGGCAACGGCCGCCTTCATGGGGGCCGGCTTCGCCACCGTGTTTGTGCTGCGCCACCTTCTGAAAATCTGAGGAGAACCCCATCATGTTTGTACTGTCGTCTTTACTCGCCGGCCTGGTGTTCGGCCTGGGCCTCATCGTCTCGGGCATGGCCAACCCGGCCAAGGTGCTGGGCTTTCTGGACCTGACCGGTGCCTGGGACCCGTCGCTGGCACTCGTGATGGGCGGCGCCATCGCGGTCGGCTTTTTTGCCTTTCTGGCAGCCAAAACCCGTACGCGTTCTTTTCTGGGGGCAGAGATGAAACTGCCCCAGGGCCGCCTGATTGACCGCCGCCTGCTGCTGGGCAGCCTGCTGTTTGGCATGGGCTGGGGCGTGGCGGGCTTTTGCCCCGGACCCGGCCTCGTCGCGCTCGGCATGGGCCAGACCAAGGCGATGGTATTTGTGGCAGCCATGCTGGCCGGCATGGTCGTGTTCGAGTTGATCGAGAAGCTGCGCAGCCCGCGCCAGCTTCGATCCGCCTGAGCGCAGACTGATCATGGACACGCTTTCTGCCCACGGGCTGGCGGCCATCGTGACGGTTGCCGTATTGCTGGCGTATGAGGTCACCCTCTTGCTGGTGCAGCGACGCAGCCCGCAGCGTCTTGCCCGCTCGGCACACGCCGGCCTGCGCGAGGAATGGCTGGCGGCGCTGTCACGGCAGCCCGGCTCGGAAATTCTGGCGGTGCAGACGCTGCGCAACGCCTTGATGTCGGCCACCATGACGGCCTCCACCGCCGCGCTGGCGCTGATGGGCGCCGTCACGCTGGCTGCACCGTCGGTGGGGGTGTTCACCGGCTTCAGCGCCCGCCTGGCGCTTGAACTCGCACTGATGACCATGCTGTTCGCCTCGCTGATGTGTTCGGCAATGGCGGTGCGCTATTACAACCATGCCGGTTTTATGGCGGCCCTGCCGGTGGGATCGGCCGAACGCGAGCACTGGACACCGACCGCCGCGCTGTACCTGCGCCGCGCCGGTCTGCTCTACAGCTGGGGCTTGCGCCACCTGCTGATGGTGGCCCCGCTGGTGGCAGCCATCGTCTACCCGATGGCCGGCCCGGCCGCTGCCATCGTGGTGGTGCTGGCGCTGACGGCTTTTGACCGCTTTCCAGCCTGAAGGCCGGTCACCCGGTCAGGGCCGGCGTGCCAGCAGGCTGATCAGCGCAGAGCGCCCGCTGTGCGCGCTGCCTTCCGCGAGTTCGGCCTCGTGGGACTCCAGCTTCAGAATCTCCAGTTCGGCAAAGGCATCGCGCAGCAAGGGCTCGGTGTAGAGGTGAGAAGGCTCTGACGGCCCGCCGGTTCTGTACGCAAGCTGGCCCAGGCTGTAGCCCTGCAGCACCAGCAGCCCACCGGGTTTGAGGCTTTCCACCATGCGGGCAAACATCCGCGTGCGCATCTCCGGATCTGCAAACTGGATGAAGATCGCCGCCACACCGTCCAGGCTGGCCTTGGGCCACGGATAGCTGTCGCAATCACTGACGCTGAAGTTGACGGTCACGCCGCGAGTTTTGGCAAAGTCGCGCGCCTTCGCCACGCCCACCTCCGAAAAATCAAACGCATCGACCTGCAGGCCCTGCGACGCCAGCCAGACGCTGTTGCGCCCGTCGCCATCGGCCACGCTCAGGACATGCGCATCTTTGGGCCACAAGCCTGTGTGCTCGCGCAGCCAGGCGTTGGGTTCGGCGCCAAACAGGTGACCTGGAGCGGAAAAACGCTGATTCCAGCGGTCCTGCTGGCTGGCGAATTCAGGCGAAAGAGATGGCGACATGAGGATTCCGGTGAGGAGTGTGGCAACTGGACAGAATGAAGGCCGCCAGCTTAGCGCAGGCCGGGCCGGTGGAACGTTTTTCACGCGGCCAAGAGGGCTGAATGCTACTATTTTAATAGCTGCTCACGCCCGTATCTAAAGGTCTACAGCCATTTTTCATGCCTGAAAATGGCCTTTTTGGGGCATTTTTCGCGTTTTTGACTGCGTGCAGTCCACCTCGGTGGTCAATTTTTAACGTATACGTTAAATTTTTGCCGTATACATTAAAAATAGGAATGGGGAGAAATTCATCCCGAAATCGGCTGGCGGGCAAGCCTGCACGCCTGGTGCGCCAGCGCGGTGATCTGCGCCCAGCCGCCACGGGCCATCGCATCCTGCGGCGTCAGCCAGGAGCCGCCGACACAGACCACATTGGGCAACGCCAGCAGCTCAGGCGCGTTGGCCACCGTCACACCGCCTGTCGGGCAAAAACGCACGTCACCGAAAGGCCCATTCCAGGCCTTAAGCAGCGCAGCACCGCCAATCTGCATGGCCGGGAAGAACTTCAGTTCAGTCAGGCCGTCTTCCTGCGCCATCATCACTTCACTGCCTGTGGCCACGCCCGGCAGCAAGGGAAGAGCGGCATCGCGGCAGGCCTGGCCGACAGAACGCGTGTAGCCGGGGCTGACGGCAAACCGTGCACCGGCCATCGTGCAGGCCTGCACATCGGCAGCGCTGCGGATCGTGCCTGCGCCGACCACGGCTTCAGGCACGTCGCGGGCAATCGCCTCGATGCAGGCCAGCGCCTGCGGTGTGCGCAGGGTCACTTCCAGCATGCGTATGCCGCCAGTCATCAGCGCGCGCGCCATGGGCACGGCGTGGGCCACATCGTTGAGCACAATCACGGGGATGACAGGGGCATCCTGCATGATCTGCAGGGGGCTCAAGAGCCCACTCACGTCCAGGTTCAGGTCCACGACAAAGCTCCCTGTTCTGCCATCAAGGCGTTGCGGCGCATGCCGGTAAAGAGTTCACGGCCCATGCCCACGGCATTGCTGTCACGCAGTGCCTGCGGCATGGCGTCCGGCTGACGGGCTGCCCATTCGGCATCGCTCACCAGGACGTTGAGTTCGCCCGTCAACGCGTCCAGGCGGACCACATCACCGTCACGCACCTTGGCCAGCGGCCCGCCCGCGGCGGCTTCAGGCGAGACATGAATCGCAGCCGGCACCTTGCCGGATGCACCGCTCATGCGGCCGTCAGTGACAAGCGCGACTTTAAAACCCTTGCCCTGCAAAACCGCCAGCGGCGGCGTGAGCTTGTGCAGCTCGGGCATGCCGTTGGCCTGGGGGCCCTGCCAGCGCACCACACAAATTACATCGCGGTCCAGCTCGCCGGCATTGAAGGCGGCGTGCAGCCCTTCCTGAGACTCGAACACGCGGGCCGGTGCCTCGATCACATGGCGGTCGTCAGGCACAGCAGACACCTTGATCACGCTGCGGCCAAGGTTGCCCGTCAGCAGCTTGAGCCCGCCGGTTGCGCTGAACGGGTTGGCTACAGGCCGGACGATGGTGTCGTCTTTTGAATCGCCCGTATCAATCCAGGCCAGCGTCGTTCCCTGTAACTCGGGCTCGCGCGTGTATTCACGTATGCCGCCCTGGCGAACCGTCAGCACGTCGCCATGCATGAAGCCGCCATCCAGCAACTCACGAATGATGAGCCCGGGGCCGCCCGCCGCCTGGAACTGGTTCACGTCAGCGCTGCCGTTGGGGTAGACATGGGCCAGCGTCGGCACTGCATCGGAGAGATCCGAAAAATCATTCCAGTCGATGACGATGCCTGCCGAATGGGCGACGGCAATCCAGTGGATCAGGTGGTTGGTCGAGCCGCCGGTGGCCAGCAGCGCCGCCATCGCGTTGACGATGGCTTTCTCGTCCACGATCAAACCTATCGGCGGGCACTTGGCGACCACATCCGGCACACCACTCTGGCGCCCCAGCACCGTGCGCGCGGCCTCTCGCGTGAGTTCATCACGCAGCTCGTTGCCCGGGTTGACAAACGCGGTGCCGGGCACATGCAGGCCCATGGCTTCGAGCAGCAGCTGGTTGCTGTTGGCGGTGCCGTAAAAGGTGCAGGTGCCGGGGCTGTGGTAACTCTTGAGCTCGGCGTCGAGCAGGCCTTCACGTCCGACCAGTCCCTGCGCGGCCTGTTCACGCACGCGGGCTTTTTCCTTGTTCGGCAGGCCGGTGCCCATGGGGCCGGCAGGTACAAACACCGTCGGCAGGTGGCCGAAGTGCAGCGCGCCTATCAGCAGGCCGGGCACGATCTTGTCGCAGACACCGAGCAAAAGCGCACCGTCAAACATGTCGTGCGACAGCGCAACAGCTGTCGCCATCGCAATCACGTCACGGCTGAAGAGGCTGAGCTCCATGCCCGTCGTGCCCTGGGTCACGCCATCGCACATGGCTGGCACACCGCCTGCAACCTGCGCCGTGGCGCCCGCCTTGCGTACTTCATCCTTGATGAGGTCGGGGTAATTTTTAAACGGCGCGTGCGCCGACAGCATGTCGTTGTACGCCGTGACGATACCGATGTTGGGTGCACGCGTGGTGATGATCCTGAAGCGGTCATCCAGCGGAATACCGGCGACGGCGTGCGCAAGATTCGCGCAGCCCATGCGGTCGGCGCCGCGGTCACGCGTGGTGGCTGCATGCAGCTGCCGCAGGTAAGCGCTGCGCGTGGGCAGGCTGCGCTCGATGATGCGGGAAGTGACCTTGACGACAGCCGGGTGCAAACTGCCGGGAGAAAACTGCTTGATGGCCATGCGCTTCAGTCCAGGGTTGTGTCGGGGTTTGGTAACTTAATTACGACCCATGGTAACCCCGGGGAAGCGCTTTCGGTGTAGTCCGGGTTACCAGTGGGTTACCGGAACCAGCCTTGAAAAAAATGGGCGCGTCGTCATCATTGCAGGGCGACTTCAACACGCCGCGCTTCTGCATTGTTGCCGCTGCCTTCCAGCTGCTCGGGCTTTTTAAGTTCGATCTGCTGCTCTGACACACCAGCCGCCCTGAGCGCCTCGCGCACAGCCACGGCACGCTGTTTGGCCAGGGCTGCGTTTTTGACCGCATCACCTGTCGAATCATGAAAACCCGAAATCACCAGCTTGCGGCCAGCGATTGCGCCTTTGACCAGGTCAGCCAGCGCATCACCTGCGCCCGCAGCCAGCTCGGCCTTGCCGGACGCAAAATAAAACTTCACCACGCCGAATTCGACCTTGACGCTGGCCGCGTCCGAGGCGGCCAGCGCAGCGCTGGCGGCATCGACCGGGGCAACAGGGACCGGAGCCGCCGGAGCAGGCGCAGCAACCGGTGCGGCATTTGGCACCGTCGCCCCCTGCCCTGCGTTGTAAATGGCCAAGCCGATCACCAGCGCAATGACCAGCGCCACCAGACCAAACACCACCGTCAACACCAGGCCTTGCTGGCCGTCATCATCTTGCGAAAACATTATTTTTGAGTCCCTGTATAAAACCTGAAAGCGCCTGAAAGTACCTTGAAGCACCTGTTGGGCAGCCGCATTGTAAAGTCGGGGCGTGGTGTTTCCCCCTGAAAAACTCCCTGTAACAAGTGCATCCGCACCGCGCAACCCGGCGCAAATGCTGGAGGTCGTGCGGCGGCAGTGGGGCGGCAAAAACGACCTCTGGATTTTTGGCTACGCCTCACTGATCTGGCGGCCGGAGTTTGAATTTGCCGAAGAGCGTTTTGCCACCATCTTTGGCTATCACCGTGCGCTCAAGATGTGGAGCCGGGTCAACCGCGGCACGCCTGAATGCCCCGGCCTGGTGTTTGGCCTGCTGCATGGCGGCAGTTGCAGGGGGGTTGTTTTTCGCGTCCCGCGCGCCCGGGTCGAGGCGTCACTGCCGGCCCTGTGGGAGCGCGAAATGCCCACCGGCGTCTACGACCCGAAATGGCTGCGCTGCCACACCGGCAAGGGTGATGTGCAGGCGCTGGCCTTCACGCTGTCAAAACGCAGCCCCAACCATACGGGCGTATTGAGCGAAGACGTTTACCGGCAGATTTTTTCAGGTGCCTGTGGCCGCTACGGCACGACCCTGGACTATGCGCGCCTGACTTACGAAAAACTCAGGACGCTGGGCATCCACGACCATGCGCTGGCGAAGTTGCTTAAGCTGGCTGACGACTAGAATTGTTTGAGCAGCGCTTCGGCGCGCTGCAAATCATCCAGCGTGTCGATGTCCGTCACCACGCCGGCATCATCAACATCGATGAATTCCACAGCGCCTGCAGCCATCTGTACCTTCAGGATGGACGCTGCGCCCGCACTGCCTTCAAGCTGCATGAGCGTCGGCCCGCACACAGCACCAAAACGCACCGGGTGACCACGCTCGCCTTTGTGAACAGGAACGGTCACAGCCATTGAAGAAGGCGCCGCCATGGCCAGCAAAGTTGACGCTTTGACCAGCGGCAGGTCAGCCGGCAGGATGAGCCAGCCTGCGGCATCGGGCGTGGCACGCACACCCGCTGCAATGGAGTCCCCCATTCCCGGGCGTGAAGGATCGGCCTGCACAACATAAAACGGCAAACCGCTGGTCTTGACGGCATCAAGCACGTGGTTCATGACAGGTTTGCCACCCAGCAGCGCCTGCAACTTGTGCACGCGGCCACCTGACGCGGCAAAGCGTTCGCCACGGCCGGCGGCCAGAACAATCACCACGGGAGCCCCAGGATTACCTTGCATGGCTACACTTTAGCAATGACGCGTACCACCCACCCCAACCAGGCCATTGCCGATCTGCGTAAAAGCTACGAGCGTGCCGAGCTCAACGAAGAAGCATCCAACGTCGACCCACTCAAGCAGTTTGAGCAATGGCTCAATGAAGCCATCGCAGGCGAAGTGCCCGAGCCCAATGCCATGACTCTGGCCACGGTCGCCAGCAACCTGCGGCCGTCAACCCGGGTGGTGCTGATCAAGGGCTACGACGAACGCGGCATTGACTGGTACACCAACTACGACAGCCGCAAGGGTATCGAGCTGGCCGGCAACCCGTATGCCGCGTTGCAGTTTCATTGGGTGGAGCTGGAACGCACCGTGCGCATCGAGGGCGTGGTCGAAAAAGTATCTGCCGAAGAAAGCGACGCCTACTTCAACAGCCGCCCGCTGGATTCGCGCATAGGTGCATGGGCCAGCCCGCAGAGCGAGGTGATTTCAAGCCGCAGTGTGCTGGTCACCAACGCCGCCAAATACGGCGCAAAATTTTTGCTGCAGCCACCACGCCCGCCGCACTGGGGCGGCTATCGCCTCAAGCCGGACAGCTGGCAGTTCTGGCAAGGTCGACGGAGCCGTTTGCATGATCGTTTGCGTTACACACTGCAGCCGGATGCGAGCTGGCTGCGGGAACGCCTCGCGCCCTGAGCCTCACGCGTCATCCCGGGCCTGACCCGGGATCCATGACTGCGTGTTCAAGGCATCTTCAAACATCCTCGCTGCATGCGCATGGATTGCGGTGACGACGGGTTATGCCCGCAATGACAGATCATCAACGCGTTTGATGGCTTGATCGGCCACCGCTGCTAACTGCGCCTCGCCTGCGAGACCAGGCGCAATTTCTGCCAGCGGCACCAGCACAAAAGCGCGTTGCATCATGCGTGGATGCGGCACTGTTAAATGTGGAGAATCAATCGTGCTGCTTCCATACAGCAGCACATCCAGATCCAGCGTTCTCGGCGCATTGATGTATGGCCTTTCTCGGCCTGCAGCAAGCTCCAGTTGCTGAAGGGCCTTCAGCAATTCAGGTGCCGTGAGTGCGGTCTGCACTTCAATCACCGCATTGATGTAATCGCCGCCCGGCGCGCCATGCCGACCTGTTTCAAGCGGTGCGGTTTTGTACAGACTGGACGTCTTTTCGACACGGGTCAGCGGCAGTTGATGGATGGCCGCAACCGCCTGGCGCAGTGCCCGCGCTGCATCACCCAGATTGGCACCCAGCGCAATGTAGGCCGTGACAGCGTCTCTTGCGCTCACTGCCAGTTTCCCGATTTCTCAGTCCCCGGACCCGGCGTCCGGCGGTGAAGCACTACCTGCACCGTCTGCAGAACCGCCAGCGCGGTTGACGGGCTTGCGGCGACGGCGGCGCTTCTTGGCAGGTGCAACGTCACCCTGAGCTGCTTCTGAGCTGCTCTCAGCCGTGGCATCTGCAGTGCCCGAAAACCTGACGTCTTCCACCGGGGCGTCCTGCCGCTTCACACGCGTGCGTGGTTGCTGCGGGCGACCCTGCTGCTCAAGCCGTGCGGCTTCGATCATGGCGTGGCGTTCGTCGTCGTAGGCGGTGCTGAATTTTTCCCACCACTCGGCCAACGCCATGTCGATCTCGCCGGTCTGCGCGCGCAGGCGCAAAAAGTCGAAACCGGCACGAAAGCGTGGCTGCTCCAGCAGCGAATAGGGCGATGAACCGACACGTTTTTCAAACCGCGGCTGCATGGTCCAGATCTCGCGCATGTCGGTGCCCAGCTTGCCGCGCCCGGACACATCCCCGATCTTGGCGTTGAAGGCATCGTCAATCGCGTCCTGCAGCGCGGGCATGGTGTGCTCGCCGCGCTTGCGCCTTTGCTCCCAGCCATCACGCACATCCACCCACAACACACAGGACAGCAAGAAGCTTGGCGCCACAGGTTTGCCTTCGCCCACACGGCGGTCGGTGTCTTTCAATGCCAGGTTGAGGAAGGGCTCTTCGGCCGCCTCAACCACCACGTCGAGCAGCGGATAGATGCCGGTGTTCAGGCCCAGCGCCTTGAGCTGCGCAACGCTGGCAATCGAATGCCCGGTCTGCAGCAGCTTGAGCATTTCATCAAACAGGCGCGACTGCGGCACGTCGGCCAGCAGGCCTTTCATCTCCGCAAGCGGGGCGACTGTCTTGTCTTCAAACTTGAAGCCCAGCGCAGCCAGCTTGGCAGAAAAGCGTACGGCGCGGATGATGCGCACCGGGTCTTCGCGGTAGCGCACCACCGGGTTGCCGATCATGCGGATGATGCGTTTCTTGGCATCACGAATACCGTTGTGATAGTCCACCACGATCTGCGTTTCAGGGTCGTAATACATGGCGTTGATGGTGAAGTCGCGGCGCGCGGCGTCTTCTTCCATCGGGCCCCAGACGTTGTCGCGCAGCACGCGGCCTGACGCATCCACGGCGTGTTTCATGCCGGCCAGTTCGCTCTTGCTGGTGCGCTCGTTACCGCCCACCTGCTCGGCCAGGCTGCTGTCGAGATGGGCGCGGAAGGTCGAGACCTCGATCACCTCATGCTCGCGGCCACGGCCGTAAATGACGTGCACGATGCGAAAGCGCCGCCCGATGATGAAGGCGCGGCGAAACAGCTGCTTGACCTGCTCGGGCGTGGCGTCGGTGGCGACGTCAAAGTCCTTGGGGCGCAGGCCGACCAGCAGGTCGCGCACGGCACCGCCGACGATGTAGGCCTCAAAACCTGCTTCCTTCAGCGTATGGACAACGTCCCAAGCGCGTTCATCCACCAGCTTGGGGTTGATGCCGTGGTCCTTGACGCCGATGTCCTGGCGGGTTCCGAAAGGGGATTTTTTGACCCGTTTGGTGGCGGCTTCAGAGGTGCCGGACTTGCCAAACAGCTTGTCGATAAATTTTTTGATCATGAATAACTAGATAAACAGGTCAAGTATGCGCCATCCGCGCTGTGCGGCGAGCGCGCGCAGGCGCGCGTCGGGGTTGGTGGCCACGGGGTAGGTTGCCTTTTCAAGCAGCGCCAGGTCATTCATGGAGTCGGTATAAAAGGTGGTTTCAACGTCATCCCAGCCCAGCCCACGCGCCACAAGCCAGGCTTCAACGCGCGTGACCTTGCCTTCGCGAAACGACGGTATGCCCTTGATTTCGCCGGTGAACCAGCCCGAATCGTCACGCGCCAGTTCTACCGCGATCAGCTCCTGCACGCCAAAAACGCTGGCGATGGGGCGGGTCACAAACTCGTTGGTGGCCGTGACGATGACCACGTCTTCGCCCGCATCCTGGTGGCTTTTAACCAGATCAAGCGCCCTCGGGGTAATGCCTTTGCTGACCACGGCCTTCATGAACCGCTCGTGACCTGCCATGGCTTTGTCGGCACCCTGCTCACGGATGGCCTGCGTGGCAAAACGCACATACTCATGGATATCCAGCGTGCCGGAGCGGTAATGTTCAAAAAATTCAGTATTTCGGCGCTTGAAATCCGTGCTGTCGCACCAGCCTTGCGCAATGGTGAATTCACCCCACTCGTAGTCAGAGTCCAGCGGAATCAGTGTGTGGTCCAGGTCGAAAAGGGCAATCTTCTTTTTGGCGGTCATGTGCAATCGTTATATTCGAATCACTGGTTTTCAAGCATGGACTTGATCAGCGGTATGGTGATGGCGCGCTGGGTTTGCAGGGCGTAAACGTCAAGCTGGTCCAGCAGCTGCATCAGGCTGCTGAGGTCGCGCGAGAAACGGGTCAGCATGAAATCCATGGCTTCGTCGCTCAGGAAAACCCCACGCGCATCGGCTTCGCGTCTGAGCACTGAGCGGCGCTCGGTTTCGGTCAGCGCGTGCAGCTCAAACACATGGCCCCAGCCCAGGCGCGAACGCAGGTCGTCACGCAGCACCAGGTCGGCAGGCGGCAGGTTGCCGGCAGCCAGAACCCAGCGCGGATGGCCGTCAGCCGCATTGAGCGCATTGACGAACCAGTTGAACGCAGCCTGCTGCTGCACGGCGGTGTAGAGATGGCAGTCATCCAGGATGACGCCGGCCCATGATTCATCAAAATCAGGTGGCTCCAGCACCGAAGCATCGAGCCAGCCGGTGCGCGCGCCCTGCTCCCTCAACGTTTCGGCCACAGCCTTGAGCAGATGGGTTTTGCCGCTGCCGGGTGCGCCCCACAGATAGGTGGGGACCGGCGAACGCAGCTTGTTGCCAGCCCAAAGCTCCATATGCTTGAGCGCAGCCTCATTGGGGCCTGCGAAAAAATTCGAAAACGACGGAACAGAGGCCAGCCCGATGTCGAGCGCAATCTGTTTCATGTCTACCAACCTGCCGTGCTGTTCATGACGCCTGGTGCAACCATGAAGGCAATGGTTTTTCCGCCGGGCCGCCCCAGGGAAAAATGCGCCTCCGCGGGGGGCAGCGTATGACATGAAGTGAAAAGCGTGGAAGCCAAGTTTTATCCGGTATAGAGCTTGCTGGCCATGTAGCGCGCCTTGACGCGGCGTATGCCGACCAGCAGCACAGCGCTGGCAGGCAGCGCAATCAACACACCCACAAAGCCGAAGACCTGGCCAAAAGCCAGCAAGGCAAAAATCACGATCAGCGGGTGCAGGCCAATACGCTCACCGACCAGGCGTGGCGTCAAAAACATGCTTTCGACCACCTGCCCAACGCCGTAAACCACGCCCACCATGATGAGCACCTTGAGCGCAGCAAACTGCAGCATGCCCGCGAGCACGGCAAGAATCAGCCCAATGCCAAAACCCACATAGGGGATAAACATCGCCAGCCCGGTGAACACCCCGATGGGCAGGGCCAGTTCCAGGCCGAACAGCGCCAGGCCTATGGCATAAAACGCCGCCATGATGAGCATCACCAGCAACTGGCCGCGCAGGTACTGGCCAAGCACGCTGTCGGCTTCATCTGTGAAGCTGTCGACAGACGAACGCATGCTCAGCGGCACCAGCTCCAGCAGGCGGGCGACGAATTTATCCCAGTCCATCAACAGGTAAAACAGCGCCACCGGAATCAGCATGGCATTGCCAATAATGGTCAGCGCCACGCTACCGCCCAATTTGAGGGAGGACATCAGCGAACCCACGGCATCTTCGTAATTCGCGTTGAGGTACTTGAGCGCAAAAGCCTTGATGCTGGGCACGTCCAGCGCCACGTTGATGCCGAATTGCGCCAGCCAGGGTGACAGGGTGGTGTTAAGACGGTCAGCCAGCACGGGGATCTGCTCGCGCATCATGGGCAACTCCTTGACCATGATGGGCACGATCAGCAGCAACAGCCCCAGCAGCGCGATGAGAAACAGCAACTCGACCAGGATGACGGCAATCACGCGCGGCATGCGGCCCCTGCCGATGCGGTCAATGCGGTTGACGAGCGGCGTGAGCGCGTAGGCCAGCACGGCAGCCACCACAAACGGTGTCAACACCGGACCCAACAGCCAGAGGGCCAGAACCACCAGTGCGGAAATCAGGCACCAGGCGGAAGCGCGTTTTTGGGTGTTGGTGAATTGCATAAAGCCTTATAAAAGACCCCTCTCAATCCCGATGAGATCAAACAGGAGTCGCCCGAAAGGGCCTGAAATCGGCCCTTTGCGGAGCCTTTAGAATCAGGGCTTGATTCTATCGGGCTTGAAGCACCGGCAAAGACCGCCGGCCAGGCACAAGCCACCTCCCGACTCCACCCGCCGCCCCAAGACCCACATGACGAATACCCCCCTTTCCTACAAAGACGCTGGCGTTGACATTGACGCGGGCGACGCGCTGGTTGAACGCATCAAGCCGCTTGCCAAAAAGACCATGCGCGAAGGCGTGCTGGCAGGCATTGGCGGTTTCGGCGCCCTGTTTGAGGTGCCCAAGCGCTACAAAGAGCCTGTCCTGGTCAGCGGCACCGACGGCGTCGGCACCAAGCTGCGCCTGGCTTTTGAGTGGAACATGCACGACACCGTCGGCATTGACCTGGTGGCCATGAGCGTCAACGACGTACTGGTTCAGGGTGCCGAGCCTCTCTTCTTCCTGGACTATTTCGCCTGCGGCAAGCTGGATGTGGACACCGCTGCAGCCGTTGTTGGCGGTATCGCCAAAGGTTGCGAGCTGAGCGGTTGCGCGCTGATTGGCGGCGAAACGGCCGAAATGCCGGGCATGTACCCGGAAGGCGAATACGACCTGGCGGGCTTTGCCGTCGGCGCCGTCGAAAAGTCAAAAATCCTGACCGGCAGGGAAGTCCAACCCGGCGATATCGTTTTGGGCCTGGCCAGCAGCGGCGTTCACTCCAATGGTTTCAGCCTGGTCCGCAAGTGCATTGAGCGCGCAGGCAGCGACACCCCGGCCCAACTCGATGGCAAGCCCTTCAAGGAGGCCCTGATGGAGCCCACCCGCCTGTACGTCAAAACCGTGCTGGCGGCCCTGGCCGCGCACCCGATCAAGGCACTGGCCCATATCACCGGCGGCGGCCTGCTGGAGAACATTCCGCGCGTCCTGCCGGAAGGCACGGCCGCACACCTGAAAAAGGGCAGCTGGCCGCAGACCGAACTGTTTGCCTGGCTGCAAAAAACGGCCGGCATTGATGACTTCGAGATGAACAGGACCTTCAACAACGGCATAGGCATGGTCGTTGTGGTGGATGCCGCCAACGCCCAGGCCACGGCAAAAACACTGCGCGAGGCCGGCGAAAAGGTCTACGAGATCGGCGTGATTGCGCCTCGGGGGGGCACTGCCCCGGTGCTTGTCGCCTGACGCACCCAACCCCGTCCCAACAACGAAAAAGGCCTCAACTGAGGCCTTTTTGCTACAAAAATCCTAGCTGGGCGTGGCTATGGCTGTTGGCGTTGCTGGACATGGCATGGAATTTGTATCAAACTGTGCCTCTGATTCGCCAACGGAACATCCATGCCAGTCATCGCAGTCGTCAACCGCAAGGGCGGTAGCGGTAAAAGTACACT
>JAZKCB010000308.1:0-10064 GCA_040388335.1 Pseudomonadota bacterium
TCGAAAATCGGATTATACCCTAATGCCTGTTTTTTAGGCAATAAAAATGGGCTTGTTGACGGCTTTTTGCAGATTTCAGCCAGGTTTTCTGACGCTGGCGGCAAGTTGCTGGTAGCGTTGACGGGCCACGGGGTCATGCGCCATCTGCGGGATCAGCTCGTCCATCTCCCGCATGCGGGCCAGTCGCACCAACTGGTCGAGGATGCTGCGCACCTCCGTCCAGTCGCCTTCGATGCCTTCGGGGATCTGTGAAATCTGGGCGATGGCGTGGCTTTCACTGGCATGGCCGCGCAGGCCTTCCCGCAACGCCGCCCAGGGTTGTGGGCCGTGTTCATGCAACTGGCTCTCCAGCCAGGTGAACAGCGGGCCATGCGGTGCGGGCAGGGCGCACAGCAGCATGTGCTCCTCCCCGGTCAGGCGGTCCCAGCTCTCGGGTTCGGTCAACAGCAGGCGCAGCACACGGTCTTCGCGGCCCGCTGCCACCAGGCGGCCAGCCGTGCGGCGAGGCGCCTGCCTGTTTGGCGTGAACGAAGATCCCCTGGCGCTGGCTGCGGTGGGTGTGGCCGAAAAATAGGGTTCTGAACTGGCGTAGTCCACCTCATACCCCATCGCCTCCGGATAGCCCGCAAAGTCATCAGGCGAAGCGTTGTGCCCCTGACTGGATACGGATTCGGCCCCAGCACTTCTTGCCGCCTGGCGCGGCTGGGCAGCGCTGTTTTTGTAGCTCCCCTTGTTGCCGCCCTTGTAGCCTAACGGGGCCGGTTGCCACAGCTGCATCAGGTCGCGAATATCTATGAGAACCTTGTCGGCAATCTCTGCAATCAGCTGGCGCTTGAGCGCACCGTCCGGCAGCAGGCTCCACAGGGGCCGGGCATTGCTGGCCATGTGGGCGCGGCCTTCTGCGGTGTCGAGGTCGCAGTTTTCTGCAGCGGCTTCAAGCATGAATTTGCTCAGGGGCACGGCCTTGCTGACGTAAGCCGCAAACCCTTCCTGCCCATGCTCGCGGATATAGCTGTCGGGGTCGTGCTCCGAGGGAAGGAAAAGAAATTTGACAGTGCGGACGTCGGTGGCAAAAGGCAGTGATGCATCAAGCGCCTTGCGGGCCGCGCGCCGGCCTGCGTTGTCGCCGTCAAAGCTGAACACCACCGAATCGGTAAAGCGGAAAAGTTTTTGCACATGGTCTGCCGTGCATGCCGTGCCCAGCGTTGCCACCGCATTGGCAAAGCCGTGCTGGGCCAGCGCCACCACGTCCATGTATCCCTCGGTCACCAGTGCATAACCATTTTCGCGCAGGGCGGTACGGGCTTCAAACAGGCCGTAAAGTTCACGGCCCTTGCTGAAGACCGGTGTCTCGGGCGAGTTGAGGTATTTGGGTTTTTCATCGCCGAACACACGGCCGCCAAAACCTATGCACTCACCCTTCACATTGCGGATGGGGAACATCACCCGGTCGCGGAAGCGGTCATAACGCTTTGCTTCGCCTTGTGCGTTCTCTTCGCCGGGCTCGCCTGTGATGACCAGGCCGCTTTCAACCAGCAGCGGGTCGTTGTAATCAGGAAAGACACTCGCCAGGCTGCGCCAGCCTTCTGGTGCATAACCCAGACCAAAGGTTTTGGCGATCTCGCCAGACAGGCCGCGACCCTTGAAGTAATTGATGGCTTTTTCCGAGCCGCGCAGGTGCTTGATGTAGGCTGCGGCAGCCTTCTCGAGCACGCTGGTGAGCGTGGCCTGCTGCTCACGCATCTGGGCCGCCTTGGCACGATCCTGTGGCGAGACATCGTCTTCGGGGACCTGCAGGCCGTATTGCTGGGCCAGGTCTTTCACCGCTTCGATAAAGGTCATGCCAGCATGGTCCATCAGGAAGCTGATGGCGTTGCCGTTTTTTCCGCAGCCAAAGCAGTGATAAAACTGTTTGGCCGGGCTCACGCTGAATGAGGGTGATTTTTCACCGTGAAATGGGCACAGGCCCATGAAGTTGGCGCCACCTTTTTTCAGCTGCACATAGCGGCCCACGATGTCGACGACATCTGCGCGCGCTAAAAGCTCCTGGATAAAAGACTGGGGAATGGACACCCCTGTATTGTGCCTCTGGACAATCTGGCAGGTGGTGACCGGGCGCGAGCCTTTGCGGTTCTACAGGTATACGCATTGGTTTATATCAAATACACAATGCATTACGGCGTTAATATGACGCCAGAGCGACGCAACTGTCCCACCATTGCCCAATAACGGAGACAAAATGAGCAACATCTATGAGCAGGACCTGCCACAGGCCGAGGCCAACTACGCGGCACTGTCGCCGCTGTCATTTATCGAGCGCACCGCTGAGGTGTACCCGCAGCGGCTGGCGGTGGTGCACGGCAAACTGCGCCGCAACTGGTCCGAAGTGTTCGAGCGCTGCCGCCGGCTGGCCAGCGCGCTTGAGCAGCACGGCATAGGCAAGGGTGACACGGTCGCCGTCATGCTGCCCAACACGCCACCCATGGTGGAGGCCCACTTCGGCATTCCTGTGACCGGGGCTGTCCTGAATGCCCTGAATACACGGCTTGACCCGGAGACGATCGCCTTCATGCTGGACCACGGCGAGGCGAAGGTCGTCATCGTCGACCCCGAATTCGCAGACACCATGAAAAAAGCGCTGGCCCTGCGCAAGGCGACAACGCCTGTGCTGGTGATTGATGTGGAGGATGCTGTGTTCACCGGCCGGGCAGAACGCATCGGCAGCATCACATACGAAGACTTTCTGGCCAAAGGCGATGCGGGCTACGCATGGAAACTGCCAGCCAACGAATGGGATGCGATTGCGCTCAACTACACAAGCGGCACCACCGGCAACCCCAAGGGCGTCGTTTATCACCACCGCGGGGCCACGCTGGCAGCCCTATCCAACATCATGGAATGGGATATGCCCAAACATGCGGTGTACCTGTGGACGCTGCCCATGTTTCATTGCAACGGCTGGACATTTCCCTGGGCGATTGCTGCGCGCGCCGGCGTCAATGTCTGCCTGCGCAAGGTTGAGGCCCAGGCGGTGTTCGACGCCATGCGCGATCACGGTGTCACGCATTACTGCGGCGCGCCCATCGTTCACGGCCTGCTGGTCAACGCGCCCGATGCGATGAAGATCGGCCTGCCGCGAGGCGTCAAGGCCTTCGTGGCCGGTGCAGCGCCACCGGCCTCCATGATCGAAGGCATGGAGGCCATGGGTTTTGATTTGACACACGTCTACGGCCTGACCGAGGTCTATGGCCCGGCAACCGTCTGCCCGGTCCAGCACGGCTGGGAAAAGCTCGACGTGGGCGAGCGTGCTCGGCTCAACTCACGCCAGGGCGTGCGCTACCACCTGGAGCGTGATGCACGCGTGCTCAACCCTGAAACCATGCAGCCCGTACCCATGGATGGTGAGACCATGGGCGAGATCATGTTCAAGGGCAACATCGGCATGAAGGGCTACCTGAAGAACGCGAAGGCGACGCAGGAGGCCTTTGCAGGTGGCTGGTTTCATTCGGGTGACCTGGCAGTCATGTACCCCGACGGCTACATGAAGATCAAGGACCGCAGCAAGGACATCATCATCTCGGGCGGTGAAAACATTTCATCGATTGAGGTTGAGGATGTACTTTATCGCCACCCTGCGGTGCTGGCGGCGGCCGTGGTCGCCAAGCCAGACGCGCGCTGGGGTGAAACGCCCTGTGCATTCATCGAGCTGAAGGCAGGCGCGCAGACCACGGCCGAAGACATCGTGGCCCACTGCAAAAAACACATGGCCGCCTTCAAGGTACCGCGTGCGGTGGTGTTTGGTGAACTGCCCAAGACGTCGACCGGCAAGATACAGAAGTTCGAGCTGCGCAAGCAGGCTGGGTCAGCGGCTGCGATTGACGTTTGAAGGGCGTGTTCAGTGGCCGAGGATCTTTGAAAGAAAGTCCCGGCCGCGATCCGTGCGGGGTGCTGTGAAAAACACGTCGGGTGAGTTCTCTTCGACGATCTGGCCTTCGTCCATGAAGATGACGCGGTCGGCGACAGCCCGGGCAAAGCCCATCTCATGCGTCACGCAAAGCATGGTCATGCCCTGATCTGCGAGGCTGACGATCACGTCCAGCACCTCCTTGATCATTTCAGGGTCAAGGGCCGACGTCGGCTCGTCGAACAGCATGATCTTCGGTTGCATGCACAGGGTTCGCGCAATCGCCACACGCTGCTGCTGGCCGCCTGAAAGCTGTAGCGGGTATTTGTCAGCCTGCTCTGCGATGCGCACGCGCTCCAGCTGGGCCATGGCGCGCCCGGCAGCTTCTTTTTTCGACAGCCCGGCAACCCACACCGGTGCCAGCGTCAGATTCTCAAGCACCGTCAGGTGCGGGAAGAGGTTGAACTGCTGAAACACCATGCCCACCTGGCGCCGCACAGCCTCAACTGCCTTGGTGTTGTCACCCAGCACCGCGCCCGCCACGGTCAGATTGCCTTCCTGGTAGTCCTCCAGCGCATTGACGCAGCGGATCAGCGTGGATTTGCCCGAGCCTGAAGGTCCGCAGATCACGATGCGTTCTCCCGGAGTTACCGAGAGGTCAACATCGCGCAGCACATGAAAGTTGCCGAACCATTTGTTGACTTTCTCAAAGCGGATGATGGGTTCAGTCATTGTTTGTGTGTGTACCGTGTGCCAGCCGCTTTTCAAGGCGCAGGCTGTAGCGCGACATGGCGTAGCAGAAGGCGAAGTAGATGGCGGCGATAAAAAGGTAGGCCTCGATTTTGAACGGGCGCCAGTTCGGGTCGGAGCCCAGCGCGAGCGACAGCGCACCCGTCAGTTCGTACAGTGAGACGATGGTGACAAGTGAGGTGTCCTTGAAGAGCGAAATGAAGTTGTTCACGATGCTGGGTACGACGGCCGCCAACGCCTGCGGCAGGATGATCTTGCGCTGCGCCTGCCAGTACGTCAGGCCCATGCTGGCCGCCGCTTCAACCTGCCCGCGCCCGACGGTCTGCAGCCCGCCGCGAATGATCTCGGCCATATAGGCGGCGGCAAACAATGTGATGCCAATAACGACACGCACCAGCACGTCCGGCGTTTTGCCCACCGGCATGAAGAGCGGAAACATGAACGACGCCATAAAGAGTACCGAGATCAGCGGCACACCGCGTATCAGCTCGATATAAGCCAGGCAGATGGAGCGGATGGCCGGCAGGCTGGAGCGCCTGCCAAGCGCTACCAGCACCGACAGCGGAAAGGCCAGAACCATGGACAGCACGCTCAGCATCAGTGTCAGCGGCAGGCCACCCCACAGGTCTGTCGGCACCTTGCCGAGGCCCGCCACACCGCCGCCCATCAGCACAAAAAATACGGCCAGCCCCGCTGCCCAGATCAGCGCCAGCGAGGGCTGCCAGAAGCGCCGGCTGCAGCTGGCCAACACCGGCGCCATCAGCGCAAAGGTGGCCAGAACGGGGCGCCATTGCTCTTGTTGCGGATAGCGTCCCAGCAGGATGAAACGCGCCTTCTCGTTGATCACGCCCCAGCAGGCACCTGCGCCGCGTGCGGCCTGGCAGCGGTCGGCATCGGCGGCGAACACGGCATGCAGTACGCCCCAGTCAACGCCTTTGGCCAGTAGCCAAAGTGCGGCAGCCAGCAGGAGCACGGTGACGAGCGCATTGAAAGGGCTCGCAAAATAATCCTTCTTCAACCGAGCTACAAAGCCCGTTACGTGCACCGGCGCAGGCCTGGCAGGAATCGGATGAAATGCCTGGGGCACGACTAACGCTCCTTTATCGCCGCGCGGCGATTGAAGGCGTTCATCAGGGCTGAGGTGATCAGCGACAGCGTCAGGTAAACCAGCATGATGATGGCAATGCATTCGACCGCACGGCCGGACTGGTTCATGGAGGTATTGGCAATCGACACCAGCTCGGGGTAACCGACCGCTACCGCCAGCGACGAATTTTTGGTCAGGTTGAGATACTGGTTGGTCAGCGGCGGAATGATGAGACGCATGGCCTGTGGCAAAACGATGAGCCGCATGGTTCTGGCGCGCGACAGGCCGATGGATGCACCGGCCTCGCGCTGCCCTGTGGGCACCGAGGCAATGCCGGCGCGAACCACTTCGGCGATAAAAGCCGCGGTGTAGAACACCAGGCCCAGCAGCACAGCCATGAATTCAGGCGTGAGCGCGCCGCCGCCTTCGACCTGCATGTCGCCTGCAACGGGCACCTGAAAAATCAGATGCCCCTGGTCCCAGACAAGGGAAGGAAAAGACAGGCCGTTCTTGCTCAGGAAAATGAATTTTCCGATGCTGAGTGCTTCATTGGGCGCGGGCAGGTATTCGATGAACAGCAGGTACCACATCAGCAACTGCAGCAGCAACGGTATGTTGCGGAACAGCTCGACATAACCGTAGCTCAGGCCGCGTAGCAGGGCGTTGCGCGAAAAGCGTGCGATGCCCAGCAAGGTGCCCAGCACCGTCGCCAGCACACAGCCAATAACCGCCACACGCAGGGTGTTCATGATGCCGACCAGGAAGGCCTTCCAGTAAGGGTTGCCTGCCTCGTAGTTGAACCAGTTCTCGCCGATGTCAAAGCCCGCAGGCTGGGTGAGGAAATCAAACCCGCTCTGTATGCCGCGCGCCTTCATGTTGGCCAGCGTATTGCTGATGAGCAGCCAGCCCAGCAGGGCGATGACCGCCACGGCAAGCACCTGGTAAGTCATGGCGCGAAACTGCTTGCTCTGGAGCGAGAACCGCCAGCGTGGCGTGGTCGGTGCAGGTCGTGGGGGGATCATGCTTTCGGTATCCTGCATGGCCGCGAGGCGCCGTGCCCAACAAGCGGCCGCCGTGGAACCGGCTTTGCCGGGCCGCTAGCGGCGCCCCCTGCAGGGGGAGGCGCCGAAGGCGCACGCGGGGGTGTCATCTCACTGGGGGGGCGTACATTAGCCCGCCCTTGGACCACAGGTTGTTACTGCCACGCGGCAGGCCCAGCGGGCTCTTGGGGCCGACGTTGCGTTCAAACATTTCGCCGTAGTTGCCGCTGGCCTTGATGGCGCGTGCCAGCCAGTCCTTGTCCAGGCCCAGCAGCTTGCCGGTGTCTTCGGTGGTGCCGAGCAGGCGGCCGATATTGGGGTCCTTGCTGTCTTTTTGCAGGGCGTCGACATTGGCTTGCGTGATGCCGTATTCCTCGGCTTCGATGAGGCCGAAGACCACCCATTTGGTGATTGCAAAAAACTCGTCATCCCCACGGCGGACTGCGGGGCCAAGAGGTTCCTTGGAGATCAGCTCGGGCAGTACCACGTGCTCTGCAGGGGTCTTGGCCTCCTTGTTGCGGATGGAGGCCAGGCCGGATGCATCAGTGGTGTAGGCCTGGCAGCGGCCTGAAAAATAGGCTGCATTGGCCGCATCGAACTTTTCAAACACCACGGGTTTGAGGTTCAGGTTGTTGATGCGCGAGAACTCGCTGAGGTTTTTCTCGGTGGTGGTGCCGGACTGCACGCAAACCGTCGCGCCCTTCAGTTGTTTGGCGCTCCTGATTTTGGTTTTGGCCGGCACCATGAAACCCTGGCCGTCGTAATACACCACACCTGTAAAGGCCAGGCCCAGCGACACATCGCGTGTCATGGTCCAGGTGGTATTGCGCGACAGGATGTCGACCTCGCCGGATTGCAGGGCCGCAAAGCGCTGCTGCGACACCAGCGGCACCCACTTGACCTTGTTGGCATCGCCCAGCACGCTGGCGGCGATCGCGCGGCAGACATCAACGTCGAGCCCTGACCACTTGCCTGCACTGTCAGCCTGCGAAAAACCTGCCACGCCGCTGCTGACGCCGCAAACCAGCTGGCCGCGTGCCTTGATGGCATCCAGCGTCTTGCCGGCATGCGCGGGGGCAGCCAGTGCGGCCATGGCGCACAGGGCGCTGGCGGTGAACCAGTGTTTTTGAAGGGTGTTCAGCATGTTCAGGCTCCAGAAGCAGTAGGAAATTCTCGGGGATATCGCAGGCGGTCGATGTTCTCACAAAGTGCGATCACTCGCCCATCACAATGCCTTCGCGGCGCGGGTCGGCACCACCAAAAAAGCCGGTGGCGGTGCGCTCAATGCCCTGCAGGCCGCTGGTCATGTCCTGCTCGCGCACCTCATGACCGCGCGCGCGCAGCGCTTCTGCGGTGGAGGGTGGAAAGCGGCCGGCCTCGAGCAGCGTCGGACCATTGAGCGAGCCGAAGTTGGGCAGGTTGATGGCCTGCTGGATGTTCAGACCCCAGTTGAGCACGCCGTAAAGCGTCTTGGCGGTGAAGTGGATGATGACCGCGCCGCCCGGGCTGCCGGTGGTCATGACCAGTTGGCCGGTGGTTTTGTCAAACACCAGCGTGGGGGCCATGGACGAGCGCGGCCGCTTGCCGCCCTGTACGCGGTTGGCAATCGGCGCGCCTGATGCATCGGTGGGCGCAAAGCTGAAGTCGGTCAGTTCGTTGTTGAGCAGAAAGCCGCCGGCGAGCCCCTTGCCGCGATTGACCATCTGGCGTGAGCCCCAGGCGTCTTCAATCGTGGTGGTCATGGCAATCGCGTTGCCGTACGGATCGATGATGGAGATGTGCGAGGTGCCGTATTCATATTGCGCAGGCATGGGCGCGTAGCTGGATTGCACGCCCCCAGGCTTGCCTGGCGTTGCGGTCCTCATGCTTTGCGGGCCTATGAGTCTGGCGCGGCTGGCCAGGTAGGAAGACTCCAGCAGGCTCATCCAGCTGCCGGCGGGTGGCTGCACGAAGTCAGGGTCACCCAGGTATTGGGCGCGGTCGGCATAGGCCAGGCGTGAGGCTTCTGTGTAGAGGTGCAGCCAGTCCGGCGTGGGCAGCACACTTTCCAACTGGCTGGGGCAGGGCGCGCGTATGCAGCGTATGCCGGTGTCGGTCATGGTCCGCAGCGGCGGCAGTGTGCTTGCCGCTGTGGTGTTCAGCATGCCGAGGATCTGGCCGATGGCGATCGCACCCGAGCTGGGCGGCGGCATGCCGCACATGCGGTAGCTCTTGCCTGCGGCCGCGTAGTCGTAGCAGAGCGGATCGCGCTTTTTGGGCTGGTAGCCTGCCAGGTCGGACATCGCCAGCGTACCCGGGTTGGTCGGGTGCTTTTGCACCTTGTCGACGATGGCCTGGGCGACTTCACCTTCAAGCAGTGCTTTCGAGCCGTTGGCCGCAATCTGCCTGAGCACTGATGCCAGTTCGGGGTTCTTCAGTAAATGCCCGACCGGCCAGGGCTGGCCATTCGCGTCATAAAAATAGGCGAGGGCGACCGGGTCTTTTTTCAGGTGGACTTCTGGCACCAGCAAGGTGTAGAGGCGCCTGCTGACCTTGAAGCCGTCTTCAGACAATTTGATGGCCGGCTGAAAGAGCTGTGCCCAGGGCAGCTTGCCGTATTGCTGATGCGCCATCTCCAGCATGCGGACTGCGCCCGGTGTGCCGACGGAGCGGCCTCCGACCACGGCGTCGTAAAAAGCCATGGGTTTGCCGTCGCCGCCGATAAAGAGTTTGTCGGTTGCCGCTGCAGGGGCGGTTTCGCGGCCGTCAAAGGCCTCAACGTCCTTGCCGTTGAAGTGCAGCAGAAAAGACCCCCCGGCGATGCCGCTTGATTGCGGTTCGACCAGGGCCAGCACCATCTGCACCGCAATCGCTGCATCGACGGCCGAGCCACCCGCCTTGAGGATCTGGTAGCCCGCATCGGTGGCCAGCGGGTTGGCGGCGGCGACGGAGTATTTGTGGCTCGCCCAACCCGGCTTTTCCGTGTAGCCGGATGAGCCTTCGGGCTGGTCGGGGATGGTGTAGCTGAAGTTGCCTGGAGATGCCGGCGATGTGCTGGAACAGGCTGTGAGCGCGGCAGCAAGCGTTGCTGCGAGCAGAAGTGGCGTGACCCGGCGTTTCATGCTGTCCCCTTTGTCTTCAGTGAGGCCATGTTAAGCCGCTGAAAGTGCGAAGCGCTGTCGGACGTCAGCGCTTTTTGGTTTTTTGGCTTTTGGGGCGGGAGGCAGGCACCGGACCTGCCTCCCTAATGCAAGCAGGCAAGCAGGCAAGCAGGCAAGCAGGCTTGCCGGATTATTTCGGTGCG
>JAZKCB010000309.1:0-2459 GCA_040388335.1 Pseudomonadota bacterium
TGGCTGGAATACGGCATGTTTGCGCTGGCCGGGGTTGGACTGGTCATTGGTGCGCTTGCTGCCTTGCATATCTGATGACGGCTTGAGCAGGCCGCGCGGAATAATTTCATGAAAATCACCACCTGGAACGTCAACTCACTCACTGCACGCCTGCAGCATGTGCTGGACTGGCTGGCCGCCAACCCGGTCGATGTGCTGTGCCTGCAGGAACTGAAAATGACCGACGACAAGTTTCCGCTGGATGCGCTCAAGGCGGTGGGTTATGAGGCGGTTGCTTTCGGCCAGAAGACCTACAACGGCGTTGCCATCCTGTCGCGTACACCGGCGCGGGACGTGGTCAAAAACATTGTGGGCTTTGAAGACGAACACTCACGCGTCATAGCCGCGACAGTAGACAGCGCGACCGGGCCGATCCGCGTGATGAATGGCTATTTCGTGAACGGACAGGAGCTGGGCAGCGAAAAATTTGCCTACAAGATGCGCTGGCTGGCTGGCCTGCAGGCCTATGTGCGTGCCGAGATGGCGGCGTATTCGCAACTGGTGCTGCTGGGCGACTTCAACATCACGCCCGCCGACGAAGACTCATTTGATCCCGAAGGCCTTCGCGAAACGATTCACCACAGCACGGCCGAGCGTGACCAGTTCCGCCAGTTGCTGGGGCTGGGCCTGACCGACAGCTTTCGCATGTTCGAGCAGCCGCCAAAGAGCTTTTCATGGTGGGACTACCGCATGCTCGGATACCAGAAAAACCGTGGCCTGCGCATTGACCACATCCTGGTCAGCGAAGCCCTCAAACCGCAGGTCAAAGCCTGCACCATAGACCGTGTCCCCCGCAAATGGGAAAAGCCGAGTGACCATGCGCCCGTGACCGTCGAGCTCACCTGAATCGCCAGAACGAAGTCATAAAAAAGCGGACCGAGGTCCGCTTTTTTATTCGAGATTCAATTCCTGGATCTTGCGTGTGATGGTGTTTCGTCCTATCCCCAGCTTCTGGGCAGCTTCAATCCGCCGGCCGCGGGTATTGAGCAGCGCCGTCTGAATCAGCTTCGATTCAAAACGCCGCGTGAGCACATCCCACACATCGCTGCGACCTGTGGCCAGCAGGGCCTGCGCCTCGATCTCGAGACCGGCTTCCCAGGCCTGGCTTGCGCCGGCTTCACAGGCCACCACCGAGGCAGAACCGCCATCGCCAACACCCGAAACGTCGCTTTCAGCAGAAGATTCAGGCTTGGCAACCACCGGCTTTGCCACTACCGCACTCTCGACGGCCACCGAACTCTTGCTGTAGTCGGGCGCAGCGCCCAGCACTTCAGGCGGCAAATCCTTGGGCTCGATGACCTGCGCTGGCGCCATCACGGTCAGCCAGTGGCAGATGTTTTCAAGCTGGCGGACATTGCCGGGGAAAGAGAACTGGCTGAGCTGCTGTAATGCTGCGTCAGAGATGCGTTTGGGCTCGACGCCCAGCTGCTTGGCACTTTGCTGCAGGAAGTGACGCGTCAGCATGAAGACGTCTTCACGACGCTCGCGCAGGGCCGGCAAGCGCAGGCGAATGACGTTCAGGCGGTGAAACAAGTCTTCACGGAATGCGCCTTCCTTGACGCGCTGCTCCAGGTCCTGGTGGGTCGCGGCAATCACGCGGGGATTGGCCTTGATGGCGTTGTGTCCGCCGACACGGTAGAAATGCCCGTCGCTCAGCACACGCAGCAGACGCGTCTGCAAATCAAACGGCATGTCGCCGATTTCATCGAGGAAGAGCGTGCCACCCTCAGCCTGCTCAAAGCGGCCACGGCGCATGGTTTGCGCGCCCGTGAAGGCGCCGCGCTCATGGCCGAAGAGTTCGCTCTCCAGCAGGTCTTTGGGAATGGCTGCCGTGTTGATGGCGACAAACGGACCGTTGGCGCGCGTCGAATGTTTGTGCAGCGCGCGTGCGACGAGCTCCTTGCCCGAACCGGATTCGCCGGTGATCATCACCGTGACATTGCTCTGGCTCAGGCGGCCAATGGCGCGGAACACGTCCTGCATGGCAGGTGCCTGGCCCAGCATTTCGGGTGCGTTGGCCATGCGCTCTTCAGCGACTTCCTCGCGCTGGCTTTCTTCAACCGCACGGCGGATCAACTCAACCGCTTTAGGCAGATCGAAGGGTTTGGGCAGGTATTCAAACGCACCGCCCTGGAAAGCCGAGACGGCACTGTCGAGGTCGGAGAACGCCGTCATGATGATGACGGGCAGGCCGGGGAGCTTTTCCTTGACCTTTTCAAGCAGGTCCAGACCCGAGCCGCCAGGCATGCGGATATCGCTCACCAGGATTTGCGGGCCGTCTTCGTCAGTCGCTGTTTCAAGTGCGGCAAGTACCTCACGCGGATTGGTAAAGCTGCGCGTTGGCAGGTCCTCGCGGAGCAGGGCCTTTTCCAGAACAAACCGGATGGACTGGTCATCATCAACGATCCAGATCGGTTTCA
>JAZKCB010000310.1:0-7801 GCA_040388335.1 Pseudomonadota bacterium
GTCTGGGGTTTCCAGAAGCTTGAAAAGCCCGAAGGAGGCCGCTCATGATCAGCCTTAACGTGATGTACGGCTTCGGCGGCGTCTGCGCCGTGATTTTGCTGGCCTACCTGGTCTACGCGCTGATCTGCGCGGAGGAGTTTTGATGACTTCCTCATCCATCAGTCTTCTGGCAGCTTTCCTCGGTGTTTTATTGCTGGTGTCCTGGCCGCTCGGCATCTGGCTCACGCGCATCGCCTCCGGCAAGCTGCCGGGCCGGATGCACATGGTCGAAGCACCCCTCTACAAACTGGCCGGCACCTCTGCCGACAAGTCCATGAACTGGGCCCAGTACGCGCTGGCGCTGCTGGCCTTCAACCTGCTGGGCGTGCTTGTTGTCTACCTGCTGCAGCGTGTGCAGCTGTGGCTGCCGCTCAACCCGGCGGGCATGGCCAACATCTCGCCGGACTCGGCTTTCAACACCGCCATCAGCTTCGCGTCCAACACCAACTGGCAAGGTTATGCCGGTGAATCGACCATGAGTTACCTCACGCAGATGCTGGCGTTGACGGGGCAAAACTTTTTCTCGGCTGCCACCGGCATCGCCGTGGTGTTTGCGCTGTTGCGCGGGTTTGCCGCGAAGTCGACGCCTCATCCGCAGGGCCGCCCCAAGGATGAGAGCTCCCCTCAGGGGAAGGACGGCGTTCACGCCGGCCAAGGGGCTAACGGCTTTATCGGCAACTTCTGGGTGGACATCACCCGCATCACCGCCTGGGTGCTGCTGCCCATTTCGCTGGTGTTTGCGATCTTCCTGGTCTGCCAGGGCGTGATCCAGAACTTCGACAGCTACAAGGACGTGCCGACGCTGGAGGTCAACAACTACCAGGTCGCCAAAAACGGCCCCGACGGCCAGCCTTTGAAAGACGCCAAAGGCAATGCGGTGATGGAAGACGCGAAGGCAGACAAACAGACGCTGGCCATGGGCCCCGTCGCGTCGCAGGAAGCCATCAAGATGCTGGGTACCAACGGCGGTGGCTTCTTCAATGCGAACTCTGCCCACCCTTATGAAAACCCGACGGCGCTGAGCAACTTTGTGCAGATGCTGGCGATCTTTCTGATTCCCGCAGCGCTGTGTTTTGCCTTTGGCCGCAGCGTCGGGGATCAGCGCCAGGGCTGGGCCGTGCTGGCCGCGATGACCGTGATGTTTGTAGTTGCCGTGGCCATCATCACGCCTGCAGAGCAGGCCGGCAACCCCTTGATCGCGGCACTGGGCGTAGACCAGACCAGCAGTGCGCTGCAGGCCGGCGGCAATATGGAAGGCAAGGAAGTTCGTTTCGGCATTAACGCCTCCAGCCTGTTTGCCGTGATCACCACGGCGGCTTCATGCGGTGCGGTCAACCTGATGCACGACTCGCTCACGCCGATTGGCGGCCTTGTGCCCATGGTGATGATGCAGCTCGGCGAGGTGGTGTTTGGCGGTGTCGGCACGGGTCTTTACGGGATGCTGATTTTTGCCATCCTGGCGGTGTTTATATCGGGCCTGATGATTGGCCGCACACCTGAATATCTGGGCAAAAAAATCGAGTCGTACGAGATGAAGCTGACGTCGATTGCGATTTTGGTCACGCCCATCCTGGTGCTGACGGGCACGGCCATTGCGGTGCTGGCCGCTGCGGGCAAGGTCGGTATTGCCAACCCCGGTGCGCACGGGTTTTCTGAAATCCTCTATGCGCTGACCTCCGCAGGCAACAACAACGGCAGCGCCTTTGCGGGCCTGTCGGCCAACACACCGTTTTACAACACCCTGCTGGGCATCGTCATGTGGCTGGGCCGCTTCGGTGTCATCGTGCCTGTTCTGGCGATTGCAGGCGCTCTGGCTGCCAAGAAGCGGCTGCCTGTGACAGCCGGAACCATGCCAACGCATGGTCCGCTGTTTGTCACTTTGCTGATAGGCACGGTGCTTCTGGTCGGCCTGCTGAACTATGTCCCCGCGCTGGCACTGGGCCCGGTGGTCGAGCACCTGATGCTGTGGACCATCAAATAACCGGCGAAAAATCATGAGCAATAAAAAACCATTTGTACTTCTTGACCCGGCTCTTTTAAAGCCGGCCGTCGCAGCCTCCTTCACCAAACTCAGCCCGCGTGTGCAATGGCGCAACCCGGTGATGTTTGTTGTGTTTATCGGCAGCATCATGACCACGCTGCTGGGGCTCCAGGCCTTGCAGTCACCCGGCGGCAAGGGTGCTGATTCAGCCGGCTTCATCTTTGCCGTTGCCATCTGGCTCTGGTTCACCGTGCTGTTTGCCAACTTTGCAGAAGCGCTGGCTGAGGGCCGCAGCAAGGCGCAGGCGGCATCACTGCGCGGCCTGAAGAAAAGCACATGGGCGAAGAAGCTGAAAGAGCCAAAGCATGGTGCCACCTTCCTTCCAGAGCAGGCAGAGAACCTTCGCAAGGGTGATGTTGTTCAGGTAGACGCAGGCGACATGATCCCGCTCGATGGCGAAGTGATCGAAGGTGTTGCCTCGGTTGACGAGAGTGCCATCACCGGCGAATCGGCCCCCGTGGTGCGCGAGTCCGGCGGCGACTTTTCGTCTGTGACGGGCGGCACACGGGTGCTGTCCGACTGGCTGATTGTGCGCATCAGCGTGAACCCCGGCGAGTCCTTTCTTGATCGCATGATCAGCATGGTCGAAGGTGCCAAACGCCAGAAGACACCGAACGAAATCGCGCTGACGATTTTGCTGGTGGCGCTGACCATCGTCTTCCTGGTCGTGACGGTGACATTGCTGCCGTTCTCGATCTTCAGCGTTGAAGCTGCAGGCGCAGGCACGGTGGTCGGCATCACCTCTCTGGTGGCCTTGCTCGTCTGCCTGATTCCGACCACCATTGGCGGCTTGCTGTCGGCCGTCGGTGTGGCCGGCATGAGCCGCATGATGCAGGCCAATGTGATTGCCACCTCGGGCCGCGCCGTTGAAGCGGCGGGTGACGTGGACGTGCTGCTGCTCGACAAGACCGGCACCATCACCCACGGCAACCGCCAGGCCTCAAGTTTTGCGCCCGCACCCGGCGTGACTGAAGCCATGCTGGCCACCTGTGCGATGCAGGCCTCCATGACCGATGAAACGCCTGAGGGCCGCAGCATTGTCACTTTGGCACAGAAGATCAACGCGGTTCAGTCTTTGGCCGGCCAAACGACTGAGGTCCCCTTCACCGCACAGACCCGCATGAGCGGCATTGATGTCAAGCTGCCAGACGGCACAACGCGCCAGTTGCGCAAGGGCGCGGTTGATGCCGTGCGCAAACATGTAGAGGCCCTGGGCGGTAGCGTGCCGGCTGAGGTGCTGCGCGCATCCGATGAAGTCTCGCGCCGCGGCAGCACACCGCTGGCCGTGAGTGATGGCAAACAGGTGCTGGGTGTGGTTGAGTTGAAAGACATCGTCAAGGCCGGCATCAAGGAGCGCTTTGGCGAGCTGCGCCGCATGGGCATCAAGACCGTGATGATCACGGGTGACAACAAGCTCACCGCCGCCGCGATTGCTGCAGAAGCGGGTGTCGATGACTTCCTGGCTGAGGCTACACCCGAAGACAAACTCAAGCTGATACGCCAGTACCAGGCCGAAGGACGGCTGGTGGCCATGACCGGCGACGGTACCAACGACGCACCGGCACTGGCCCAGGCCGATGTGGCAGTCGCCATGAACAGCGGCACGCAGGCTGCAAAAGAAGCCGGCAACATGGTGGACCTGGACTCCAACCCCACCAAGCTGCTGGAGATTGTCGAGACCGGCAAGGCATTGCTCATGACACGCGGCTCGCTCACCACGTTCTCGATTGCCAACGATGTGGCCAAGTATTTCGCCATCATTCCGGCGATTTTTGTGACGACCTATCCGCAGCTCGGCGCGCTCAATGTGATGCGCCTGGGCAGTCCGTCGTCGGCCATTCTGTCGGCGGTGATTTTCAACGCGCTCATCATCATGTTCCTCATTCCGCTGGCGCTCAAGGGTGTGCGTTATCGCGCTGTCGGTGCTGCTGCACTGCTGCGCCGCAATCTGCTGATTTACGGCGTGGGCGGCCTCATCGTGCCCTTTGTCGGCATCAAGGCGATTGACCTGTTGCTCGTCGCCATGAACCTTTCATGAACACACAAGGAATCAACATGACAAAAATAATTCGCCCTGCACTGGTCCTCTTCACGGTGCTCACCCTCATCACCGGCGTGGCTTACCCGCTGGTGGTTACAGGCGTAGCGCAAACGCTGTTTCCGTCGCAGGCCGCAGGCAGCCTGGTCCTGAAGGATGGCAGGCCTGTGGGCTCTGCCCTCATAGGCCAGAACTTCAGCGACCCCAAACACTTCTGGGGTCGCCCCTCCGCCACCGGACGCATGTCCTATAACGCGGGTGCCTCCAGCGGCTCCAACCAGGGTCCGCTGAACCCGGTGCTTACTGATGCAGTCAAGGGCCGTGTGGAGGCCCTGCGCGCAGCCGATCCCGGCAACACCGCACCGGTGCCTGTTGATCTGGTGACGGCTTCTGCGAGTGGCCTTGACCCGCATATCAGCCCTGCAGCCGCCCGCTACCAGGTGGCACGTGTGGCGAAGGCGCGCGGATTGGCGACAGCAAAGGTTCAGGCGCTGGTCGAGCAGCAGACCGACACACCACTGCTTGCCTTTCTTGGTGAGCCCAAAGTTAATGTACTGAGGCTCAATCTTGCACTGGATGCCATGCGCTAAAAACAGGATTTAATGAGGCTTGATGGCAACGTATACCGATTCAAGACCTGACCCCGACCAACTGCTGGACCGGCTCAAGGGTGAAGATGCGCGTGGCCGCCGGGGCCGCTTGCGCATCTACTTTGGCGCCAGTGCCGGCGTCGGCAAGACCTACGCCATGCTGAGCGCCGCGAAGCGCGAGCGCAAGGCCGGCCGTGACGTGCTCATCGGCGTGGTTGAAACCCATGGCCGTGCCGAAACGGTCGAACTGCTGGCGGGGCTTGACCAGTTGCCGCTCTGCGAAGTGCCGTATCGCGGCAATGTGCTGAAAGAATTTGATCTCGACGCTGCGCTGGCGCGCAAACCTGCCGTGCTGCTGGTTGACGAACTGGCGCACAGCAACGCCCCCGGCTCACGCCACCCCAAGCGCTGGCAGGACGTGCAGGAATTGCTGGAGGCCGGTATTGATGTCTGGTCGGCCCTCAACGTGCAGCACCTTGAAAGCCTCAACGGCACGGTGGGCGCCATCACCGGCATCCGGGTGCATGAGACGGTGCCCGACACCGTGCTGGACGACGCCGATGAAATCATCCTGGTCGATGTCACGCCTGATGAACTGATGGCGCGGCTCAAGGCCGGCAAGGTCTATCTGCCGCAGCAGGCCGAGCGCGCCGCGCAAAACTTCTTCCGCAAGGGCAACCTGATTGCGCTGCGCGAGATTGCGCTGCGCCGCACCGCCGAGCACGTTGAAGACGATGTGCGCAGCTACCGGGTCGAGCAGTCCATTGCCCCGGTCTGGAACACCGAGGGCGCGCTGCTGGCATGCATCGGCCCGCGCGCCGGGGCGGAGCAGACGGTGCGTGTGGCCGCCAGGATGGCGGGCCAGCTCAATGTGCGCTGGCATGCAGCCTATGTCGAGACACCCCAGCTGCAGCGCCTCAAGGCCGCAGAGCGTGACCGCATCCTGGCCATCATCAAACTGGCGGAAGAACTCGGCGCAAGTACGGCTGTACTGACCGGCAGTGATGCCGCACAGGCGCTGGTGTCGCAGGCACAGAACCTGAATTGCGCCACGCTGGTCGTTGGTCGGCCTGCGCTTTCAGGCTGGCGTTCATGGGGCTTGTGGGGCACGCGCAGCATGACGCGGCAACTGGCGCTGCTGGCGCCCACCCTGGACATTGTGGAAGTCGGTCGCGCTGAAAGTTCCCGCCGGCTGGCCGGTGCAGTGCGTCGAACGCAGGAAGAAGCACCCGATGCTACCTGGCACAGCAGTGTGCCGCGTTATGTCTGGGCTGTCGGCAGCAGCGTGTTGATCACCTTGCTGGCCACACCGCTGCTGCCCTTTTTTGACCTGGCCAACATCGTCATGCTGTTTTTGCTGGGCACGGTGCTGGTGGCTCTGAAGTTCGGGCGCGGCCCGGCGGCGCTGGCGGCCTTTCTCAACGTCGCGGCCTTTGATTTCTTTTTTGTGGCCCCGCGGCTGTCTTTTGCCGTCAGTGATGTGCAGTACCTCGTCACCTTTGCCGTGATGCTGGTGGTCGGCCTGCTGACGGGGCAACTCACGGCGGGCCTGCGCTTTGAGGCGGCAATCTCCAGCAGCCGTGAACGCCGTGCGCAGTCGCTGTTCGAGTTGACGCGCGATTTGTCTGCTGCGCTCATGAGTGTGCAGGTCTGCGAGCTGGGTGAGGCCGCGGTGCAGCGCAACTTTGGCGGGCAGGCGCTGGTGCTGGTGACCGATGTGAATGACCAGCTCACGTTTCCCGCCAGCCTGCCGGAAGACTTTGACGCCAGTGTGGCCGACTGGGCATTCCGCAACGAGCAGGCTGCAGGTCTGGCGACCAGCACGCTGTCGGCCCAGACATGGCACTACATCCCGTTGAAAGCGCCGATGCGGGTACGCGGCGTGCTGGCGCTTCGGCCGTCGCAGCCGCGCTGGCTGCTGATACCCGAGCAGCTGCAGCAGCTTGACACGCTGGCCAGGCAGATCGCGATTGCGCTGGAGCGCGTGCACTATGTCGAGATCGCCCAGCAGGCGGTGGTGCAGATGGAATCGGAGCGCCTGCGCAACACCTTGCTCGCTGCGATTTCACATGATGTGCGAACGCCGCTGACAGCGCTCATCGGGCTGGCGGAATCGCTTCAGCGCACTTCGCCGCCACTTGATGTGGCGCAGGCCGACATCGCGCAATCCATCACGCAACAGGCGCGCCAGCTCAGTGCGCTGGTCACCAACCTGCTCGATATGGCGCGCCTTCAGCAAGGCGGGCTCCAGCTGCGCAGTGAGTGGCAGTCTGCTGAAGAAGTGGTGGGCTCGGCGATTCGTGCGGCGCAGCACGCGCTTGCCGGGCTGGAGGTGCGCACGGATATCCCGGCAGACCTGCCGCTGGTCGAGTTTGATGCGGTGCTGATGGATCGTGTGCTCGTCAACCTGCTGGAGAATGCAGCCAAATATGGCGCTGGGCCTGTAGAGGTCGGCGCGCGTTCCAGCACCGACGCGCTGGTGCTGACCGTGCGTGACCACGGCCCCGGCCTGCCGCAAAAACTGGCAGGGCATGAAGACGCGCTGTTCGACAAGTTCACGCGCGGCGAAGCCGAATCCGCTACACCCGGCGTGGGCCTGGGACTGGCAATCTGCAAGGCCGTGGTGGATGCGCATGGCGGCAGCATTCATGCCGTCAATGCATTGGGTGGCGGTGCTGAATTCAGCATCACGCTGCCGCGGCGTGAACCACCTGCCGTTGAATCCTCCTAAACTCCCGTCATGCCTAGCCCCATCGTTGTCGTCATCGAAGACGAGCCGCAAATTCGCCGCTTTGTACGCAGCGCGCTTGAGGCCGAAGGCTGGCAGGTGCATGAAGCCGATACCGCCCAGAAAGGTCTGACCGAGGCCGGCACGCGCAAGCCCGATTTGCTGGTGCTGGACCTGGGCCTGCCGGATGGCGACGGGCTGGAGGTGATTCGTGACGTGCGGGGCTGGTCGGCGGTGCCCATCATCGTGTTGTCGGCGCGTAGCGATGAGGCCGACAAGATAGCCGCGCTTGACGCAGGTGCAGACGACTACCTGACCAAACCCTTTGGCGTGGGCGAATTGCTGGCCAGGGTGCGCGCCAACCT
>JAZKCB010000310.1:7901-13161 GCA_040388335.1 Pseudomonadota bacterium
ACCTGACCAAACCCTTTGGCGTGGGCGAATTGCTGGCCAGGGTGCGCGCCAACCTGCGCCGCCCCCGCGCAGCCGCTGCCGATGGCGCAACGCCCGAAGAAGCCAGCCCGATCTACCGCTTTGGCGAGGTCGAGGTTGATCGCCAGGCGCGTATCGTCAGGCGCGCAGGCGCAGAGGTCCACCTGACGCCCATTGAATACCGCCTGCTCAGCGTGCTCATGGCCAATGCCGGTCGTGTGCTGACGCATCGCCAGCTGCTGCGTGAAGTCTGGGGGCCATCGCACGCCGACCAGAGCCACTACCTGCGTATTTACATGGGTCATCTGCGGCAAAAGCTTGAAGTAGACCCTGCCCAGCCGGTGTACCTGCTGACCGAAACAGCGGTCGGTTACCGGCTTCTGGTGAGCTGAACAGGCTGTCTGGCCTGCACCAAAACGGCGAAATGTCCGTTTCAGGTGCACGTTTGACGGGCCTTTAGCCCCTGTTTTTTGGTGCCGGATCAGGCATGTCCAGCCCAAAAATTGCGCGCAAATTCGTCTTGTTGCTGATTTTCCGGTCCAGATCCAGGCTTTCCTCCAGGTCGTCCAGGTGCCTGCGCATCAGGTCTACCGCCTTTTTGGGCTGGTGGGCGCGCAGGTGTTCGATGAGCTTGTGGTGATCGTCGTGCCAGCAGACCATTTCACTGGCGTTGTCGTACAGGCTGGTCACCAGTGAAGTCCTTGCAACCAGTTGCCTGACCTGGTCGGCCAGGATGGCGTTGTCGGCAATCTCCGAGAGCAGCAAATGAAACTGCCCTGACAGCTTGATCGCCTCCCGCATGCGGCCAGCGCGGCGATGCGCCTCTTCTTCTGCAATGTTTTTGGCCAGCACCTTGAAATCTGCACCCGAGGCCCGCGCGGCGGCCAGCTCGACAATGCCGGCCTCAATCGTCTTGCGTGCTGCAAAGATGGCCCGCGCCTCTTTCGCGTCGGGGCTGGCGACAAAGGCGCCGCGATTCGGCACCAGCCGCACCATGCTCTCGAAGGTCAGCCGTGCAAAAACACGCTCCATCTCGCGCCGGGAGACCTTGAAGGCCTCGCACATGGCCAGCTCGTTCAGGCGGGTGCCGGGCAGCAGGCGCTGGTCCACGATGGCGTCCATCACGCTGCGGTAAACGTCTTCGACAGAGAGGTCGCTGGCGGCGGATTTCGCGGCTTTGGCTTCTGAAGCTTGGGTCATGGCGGGCTGGCGGGTTTGGTGTTGGATATGGCGGTCAGGATTGTGCGCAATTCTAAACATGATTTGCGCAAAATAAAAATACAAAATAGCAAACAAGGCTGGCACGCGGTTTGCATCAGGAACCATGCAATTTCGCAATTCACGACAAGAGAACCTTATGGCCAAAACTTTCCAACCCGGACTTGAGCGCAGGGCTCTTGCCGCCGCATTCACTGCAATGACCGTGCTAGGCAGCGTCGGGCTTCCGGGCACCGCTGCCGCACAAACCCCGATGACCGAAGTCAAGGTGTCGCTCAATGCACCTTTCGACGGCAGCAATGCCGCTTTCTTCCTGGCGCAGGAAAAAGGCTACTTCGCCGCAGAAGGTATCACTGTCAACATGGACCCGTCGGGCGGCTCCGGCGAGGCCGTCACCCGCATCGGCAGCGGTGCGTATGACTTCGGTTTTGCCGACGTGAATGTGCTGCTCGAATTCAACGCCAAGAACCCTGGCAGCGCCGGCAAGGCGGTGTACATGCTGTATTACCGCTCGCCGCTGTCGATTGCCAGCTTTGCCAAGACCGGCATCAACAAGCCTGCCGACCTGGTCGGCAAAAAACTCGGTGGCGCGCTGACGGATGGCGCGTACAAGCTGTTCCCGGTGTACGCCAGCCTGGCGGGCATCAAGCCCGATTCCGTCAAGTGGGAGTACGGCGACCTCCGCCTGCGCGAAGCCATGCTGCTCAAGGGCGATGTCGATGCGATTCTGGGCTTTGACTCCACCATGTACTTCGGCCTGACCAAGCAGGGGATCAAGCCCGCTGACATCAAGTTCCAGTACTACTCCGACCTCGGTATGGACCTCTACGGAAACGGCATCGTCGCATCCAGAAAGATGCTCGAGACCAAGCCTGCCGTCGTCAAGGGTTTTGTCGCTGCAGCGGCCAAGGGCTGGCGTGATGCCGTGGCAAACCCGGCTGCCGCCATTGCTGCGCTGAAAAAACAGGCGCCGCTGGCTGATGAAAAGCTCGAGATGGAAAAGCTGCAGTGGCTGATCAAGAACCAGATCACCACGCCTGAATCAACGGCCGACGGCATGGGTGGCGTGCGCGCTGCACGTCTCGACAAATCGGTGGCGGTGCTCTCCAAGGCCTTTGAGCTGCCGGGCAAGCCGACATCGGCAGATGTGTTCACCAATGCGTTTTTGCCACCGCTGGCCAGCCGCAAGCTGCCTTGAATTTCAAGCAGTCCCAGCCCTGACATGAGAGAAGAAAGCCGATCATGAAGATGAGTACACGCACGCTTGAAAACGCGATGCCCTGGTTTTTTGTGATCGGCCTTCTCGTCGTCTGGCAGTTTGCCTGTGTCGCGTTCGACATCAAGCCCTTTCTGCTGCCCAGCCCGGTGGCGATTGCGCAGTCCATGGTGCAGTGGACCTCGCCCATTCTTGAGAACGCGGGCTTCACGCTGCTGTCAACGCTGGCAGGTTTTTTGCTCGCCGTGGTGCTGGGTGTCGCGCTGGGCATCGCCATCGGTTCTTCACGCCTGATCTATCGCGGCCTCTACCCGGTGCTGGTGGCTTTCAACAGCGTTCCCAAGGTGGCAGTCGTGCCGGTGTTTGTGATCTGGTTTGGCGCGGGCACTGTGCCCGCCATCCTGACGGCCTTCATGGTGTCCTTCTTTCCCATTGCGGTGAACATCGCGACGGGTCTGGCAACGGTCGAACCCGAGTTGCTCGACGTGCTGCGCGCCCTGGGCGCCAGCCGCCGCGACATCCTGGTCAAGGTCGGATTTCCGCGTGCCATGCCCTACTTTTTTGCATCGCTCAAGGTCGCGGTCACGCTGGCGTTTGTGGGCGCCATCATTTCAGAAACCGTGGCGTCCAAGCGCGGCATTGGCTACCTGATGATGGCTGCTACCTCCAACTTCGACACACCGCTGGTGTTTGCGGGCCTCATCGTCACCTCCGTCATGGGTGTGGCCATGTACGCCATCTTTGCCGTGATCGAAAAACGCACAACCTTCTGGTCGCAGCGTGACGATGGTATGTTGTCATGACTGAATTCGATCTCGTTATCCGGGGCGGCACGGTCGCCACCGCATCAGACACCTTTCGCAGTGATGTTGGCATCACCGGCGGCAAAATTGTGGCGCTCGGCAGTTCGCTGACGAACGCCAGACAAACCATTGATGCATCGGGCAAGCTGGTCCTTCCTGGCGGCATCGATGCGCATTGCCACCTCGACCAGCCGCGTGCGCAGGGCCTCGCCTCGGGCGGCGCCATCATGGCCGATAACTTTGAATCGGGCAGCCTGTCGGCTGTGTTCGGCGGCACCACTACCATCATTCCGTTTGCGGTGCAGCACCGCGGCCAGTCGGTGCGCGCGGCGGTCGCGGACTACCACCGCCGTGCCGGTGGCAAGGCCTATATCGATTACGGGTTTCACCTGATCGTGTCTGACCCCACCCCAGCGGTGCTTCGTGACGAGTTGCCGGGCCTGATTGCCGAGGGGCATGCCTCCGTCAAGGTCTACATGACCTATGAGGCCATGAAGCTGTCAGACCGGCAGATTCTGGATGTGCTGGATGTCAACCAGCGCGCGGGTGCGCTGACCATGATCCACGCCGAGAACTACGAATGCATTGCCTGGCTGACTGAAAAACTGGAGGCCGAAGGCAAGACCGAGCCGCGTTACCACGAAGACTCGCGCCCCATGGCGGTCGAGCGTGAAGCTACACACCGCGCCATCACGCTGTCCGAAGTGGCCGAGGCCAACCTGCTCATCGTCCATGTGTCGGGCAAGGACGCGATGGAAGAAATCCGCCGCGCCAGAGCCCGCGGTGTGAAGATCTTTGCCGAAACCTGCCCGCAATACCTGTTTCTATCGACGCGTGACCTGGCCTTGCCCGACTTTCAGGGGGCCAAATGCATGTGCAGCCCGCCGCCGCGTGACCCGGCCAACCAGGCGCATGTCTGGCAGGGTATTGAAGACGGCCTGTTCGACATCTTTTCGTCCGACCACGCTCCCTACCGTTTCGACGAAGGCGGCAAGCTGATGTATGGGCCGAAGATTTCATTCAGCAAGGTGGCCAACGGCATACCCGGGCTGGAGACACGCTCGGCATTGCTTTTCTCTGAAGGCGTGATGACGGGCCGGCTTGACCTCAACCGCTTTGTGGCGCTCAATTCCACGAATGCCGCCAAGCTCTATGGCCTGCACCCGCAAAAGGGCACTATTGCCGTGGGCGCAGATGCCGACATCGCCATCTGGGACCCGGAGCGCCAGGTCACCATCACCAACGACATGCTTCACCACAACGTGGACTACACGCCGTATGAAGGCCGTACGCTCACAGGCTGGCCGGTGACGGTGTTGTCGCGCGGGCAGGTGGTCTGCCATGAAGGGGAGCTGCTGGGCAAGCCGGGACAGGGGCAATTTCTCAAGCGATTCAGGGCAAAAAAAGGAGACAGGGCATGGACCTAGGCATCACAGGCAAACGCGCACTCGTGCTGGGCGGCAATCGCGGCATAGGCCAGGGCATTGCGCAGGCGCTGGTACGCGAAGGCGTGCATGTCGCTATCACGGGGCGCGATGCAGAACGCATGAAGGCGGCTGTGGCCGAACTGAAAGCCTGCAACCCGGCTGTGGACGTGCAGGCTTTTGCCGTGGACCTGGCCGATACGGTGGGGCTTTCTGCATTTGCATCAAAGATCACCGACAGCTTTGGTGACATCGACATCCTGGTCAACAACACCGGCGGCCCGGGTTACGGTGGTGCCAGCGAGCGCGGCATTGCGGAGTGGACATCGAGCTTCAACGAGATGGTGTTGTCTGTCATCACGCTGACAGACGCGCTGCTGCCCGGCATGCGCAAACGCCAGTGGGGCCGCATCATGACGGTGGTGTCGTCTGGTGTGGTGCAGCCGATTCCGATACTCGGTGTGTCCAACACCTTGCGCAACGCGCTGGTGACCTGGTCCAAAACCCTGTCGATGGAAGTCGCCAAGGACGGCGTCACGGTCAACGTGCTGATTCCGGGCCGCATCGATACCGAACGTGTG
>JAZKCB010000311.1:0-2117 GCA_040388335.1 Pseudomonadota bacterium
GCAGCCGTCACCTGCGGCGAGCCGTAATAACCAAAGAGCGAGAAAACCCCCTGCGCCAGGAGCTTCTGCGTGTTGGCCAGTGTGGTGGCGGGGTTGCCCGCGTCGTCCAGCGTCACCAGCTCGACCTTGCGGCCGTTGACACCGCCGCCCGCATTGAGCCGGTCAAAAAAGAGCTTGGCGCCTTGGGCAAACGGCGCGCCCAGGGTAGAGGCGGGGCCGGTCAATGCGACGGACTGGCCAATCACGATGGCGCCCTTGCTGACACCGTCCTGGCTCCAGGCCGCCGCACCCATCAGCGAAAGCGCCGCTACCATGAAGACTTTCGCCACTATGGGAATCAAGGCGGCTTTGTCTGTTGTTCTGGTGGTCATCTTGTCTCCACTGTTTTTAATTTAATGAGAGTCAATATAAAGTTGGCCGATGCTTAATACCATCGGCATCTCCCCTAGCGTCAGTCTGGTGCAAGGTAGCGACTCCAGGCGCGCACTCGGCGCCTGCCCGCACGACTGCCCCGACACCTGCTCTCTTGTGACGACTGTCGACAACGGCGTTGCCATCAAGGTGCAGGGTAATCCCACACATCCGCAAACCGGTGGCGTGCTCTGCAACAAGGTCTCACATTACACAGAGCGCACCTACCATCCGGAACGCTTGAGGCAGCCGCTCAAACGCACAGGCCCCAAAGGCTCAGGGCAGTTTGAAGCCGTCAGCTGGGATGCAGCACTCAGTGACATCGCTGCGCGCCTCAAGGCCATCGCAGCACGCAACCCCGAAGCCATCGTCCCCTACAGCTATGCCGGCACCATGGGGCAGGTGCAGAGCGAAGGCATGGCAGCACGATTTTTCAATCGCCTGGGTGCCTCGTTTCTGGACCGCACCATCTGCTCGACCGCAGGCGGCGAAGGGCTGGCGCAAACACTGGGTGGCAAGGTGGGCATGCGGGTCGAGTTTTTTGCCGAATCAAAACTCATCATCATCTGGGGCAGCAATTCGATCGGCAGCAACCTGCACTTCTGGCGTTATGCGCAGCAGGCCAAGCGCGCCGGTGCAAAGCTGGTCTGCATAGACCCGCGCCGGAGCGAGACCGCCGAGAAGTGTCATGAACATATCGCGCTGCTGCCTGGTACCGACGCCGCACTGGCACTGGCCATCATGCATGAGCTGATTACCCACGACTGGCTTGATCACGACTACATCGCGCAGCACACCGTCGGCTGGCCCGCCCTGCGCGATCGTGCACTGCAATGGAGTCCGGAACGCGCCGCAGCCATCTGCGCAGTACCGGTAGAGCAGATCAAAAACCTGGCGTGCGACTATGGTCAGTGCATGGTCAATAAAGAACCCGCAGCCATACGCATGAACTACGGCATGCAGCGTGTGCGCGGCGGAGGCAATGCGGCACGGGCGATTGCGAGCCTGCCGGCAATGATTGGTGCCTGGCGGCATCGCGCCGGCGGTGTGCTGCTCAGCAGCTCCGGGCTGTTTCCGGTAGACCGGACCGCACTGCACAGGCCAGACCTTCTCTCAAGCCGCCGGCCGCGCACGATCAACATGATCACGATAGGCAATGACCTGCTGGCTGAAAGCTCTGAGGCATTCGGCCCGAAGATAGAAGCGCTCATCGTCTACAACAGCAACCCGGTGGCGGTGGCACCGCAATCGGGAAAGGTGGTGGAGGGCTTTGCGCGCGAAGACCTGTTCACCGTGGTGCTGGAGCACTTTCAGACCGACACCGCCGATTACGCCGACTACGTGCTGCCCGCCACGACCCAGCTTGAACACTGGGACGTGCACAGCGCCTATGGGCACACCGATGTGCTTCTGAATCGCCCGGCCGTTGCACCCATTGGTGAATCAAAATCCAACGCACAGATCTTTCGCGAACTGGCGGCACGCATGGGTTTTAACGACGACTGCTTTACGGAAAGCGATGAAAGCCTGTGCCGCACAGCTTTTGGCGACAAGGTGGACTTTGGCGAGCTGATGGAGAGGGGCTTTGCATCGCTGAAGTTGCCGGACGCGCCTTACGCCGATGGCAACTTCCCCACGTCATCGGGCAAGTGCGAGTTCTTCAGCGAGCGGCTCGCGGCGCAGGGCCTGGACGGCCTGCCCGACCA
>JAZKCB010000312.1:0-3147 GCA_040388335.1 Pseudomonadota bacterium
GTTCAAGGGCCGCAACGTGCTGCTGGTCGATGACTCCATCGTGCGCGGCACCACCAGCCGCGAGATCGTGCAGATGGCGCGTGATGCCGGCGCGCGCAAGGTTTACCTTGCCAGCGCTGCGCCGCCTGTGCGTTATCCGAATGTGTACGGCATCGACATGCCCACGCCTGATGAACTGGTCGCGCATGGCCGTACGGTTGAGGAAATTCGCCAGGTCATTGGCTGCGACGCCCTGATTTACCAGGACGTTGATGGCATGAAACGCGCGATTGGTTCGCTCAATACAAAGCTGGACGGCTTTGATGCATCTTGTTTTGACGGCGTTTATGTCACGGGTGACGTGACAAAGGAAACCATCGCCGCCATGAACTCCATGCGCGCCGACACGGCCGAAAAAATCGGTGATGAAAACGATGTCGATGTGTCGCGCCTGGCTCTGCCCAACCCGCAGGAAGCGTGAGTAAAAGCATGAAACAAAAACAACTGCCCCCCAACCTGCACCGTGACACGCTGGCCGTGCGCGTTGCGCTGGACCCCAGCCAGTATGGTGAAAACTCCGAAGCGCTGTATTTGACCAGCGGCTTCGTGCAGCCCGACGCCGCCACAGGGGCTCGTCGATTTGCCGGCACCGAAGAAGGCTATACCTACGGCCGCACGTCCAACCCCACCGTCACCAGTTTCGAGCGTCGCCTGGCTGCGCTGGAGGGCACCGAAGCCGCGATTGGCGCATCGACCGGCATGGGCGCCATCCTCATGATGTGCATGGGCCTGCTCAAGTCGGGTGACCACGTGATCTGCTCGCGCTCGATGTTCGGCTCGACGATTGCACTGATAGGCCGCGAGTTCGGCAAGTTCGGTGTCGAAACCACGTTTGTGTCGCAGACCGACGTGGCCGAGTGGAAGGCCGCCTTGCGCCCCACCACCAAACTGCTGTTTGCAGAAACGCCAACCAACCCGCTGACAGAAGTTTGCGACATCACCGCGCTGGCGGATCTTGCACACAGCGTGGGTGCCTTGCTGGCGGTCGACAACTGCTTTTGCTCACCGGCGCTGCAGCGTCCGAGCGAGTTTGGCGCCGACCTCATCATCCATTCGGGCACCAAGTATCTGGATGGCCAGGGTCGCGTCATGGCCGGCGCGATTTGCGGTCCGTCAAAAATCATCGTGGATGTGTTTGGCCCCATGGTGCGCACCGCCGGCATGACGCTGGCGCCTTTCAATGCGTGGGTGGTGCTCAAGGGGCTCGAAACACTCGGCATACGCATGCGCGCCCAGTGCGACAACGCCCTCGAGATCGCCAAGTGGCTGGAGACGCAGCCATCCGTGGCACGTGTGTATTACCCCGGCCTGGCATCGCACCCGCAGCACGACCTGGCCATGCGCCAACAATCAGGCTATGGCGGTGCAGTGGTCTCGTTCGACGTACGCGGCGATGATCCGGTCACCGCGCAGGCGAATGCCTTCGCGGTGATCAACAGCGCCGAAGTCATGAGCATTGCCACCAATCTGGGTGACACCAAAACCATCATCAGCCACCCCGGCACCACCTCGCATGGCCGCCTGACAGAAGTGCAGCGCCAGGCTGCAGGCATCAGCCAGGGCCTGATCCGTCTGGCCATCGGGCTGGACCACACCGACGACATCAAGGCTGATTTATTGCGCGGCCTGAACAGCATTCAATGACGACCAAAACACGCACGCGTTTCGCGCCTTCACCCACCGGCTTTATCCACCTCGGCAACATCCGTTCGGCGCTTTACCCCTGGGCGTTTGCGCGCTCTACCGGCGGTGATTTCATCCTGCGTATTGAAGACACCGATCTGGAGCGTTCCAACCAGGCGTCGGTAGATGTGATCCTTGAAGGCATGCGATGGCTGGGGCTTGACCATGACGAAGGCCCGTTCTACCAGATGCAGCGCATGGACCGCTACAAGGCAGTGCTGGCCGATTTGAAAGCTGCGGGGCATGTCTATCCCTGCTACATGAGCGTTGAAGCGCTGGATGCCCTGCGGGAAAAGCAGATGGCCAACAAGGAAAAACCGCGTTACGACGGAACCTGGCGGCCCGAGCCCGGCAAGACCCTGCCGGCCATTCCGGAAGGCGTGCAACCCGTTTTGCGTTTTAAAAACCCGCAGGGCGGATCTGTCGTCTGGGAGGACAAGGTCAAGGGCCGCATCGAGATCAGTAACGATGAACTCGACGACCTGGTGATTGCGCGCCCGGACGGCACACCGACCTACAACTTCTGCGTGGTGGTTGATGATATGGACATGCGCATCACGCACGTGATTCGTGGCGATGACCACGTCAACAACACACCGCGCCAGATCAATATCTTTCGCGCACTCGGCAAGGATGTTCCTGTCTACGCCCATTTGCCAACCGTGCTGAACGAGCAGGGTGAAAAGATGAGCAAGCGCAATGGCGCCAAGGCCGTCACGGAATACGCTGCAGAGGGGTACCTGCCCGATGCCATGGTGAACTATCTCGCACGCCTGGGCTGGAGCCACGGCGACGATGAAATCTTCTCCCGTGAACAGTTTGTGCAGTGGTTCAATCTTGACCACCTTGGCAAGAGCGCCGCACAGTTCGACGAAGCCAAACTGCGCTGGGTGAACGCCCAGCATCTCAAGGCGCTGCCGGACGACAGGCTGGCTGTGCTGGTGCAGCCCTACCTGGATGCGAAAGGCGTGACAGGGCTTGATGCTGCACGCATCACCCGGGGTTGTGGTCTTTTCAAGGATCGCTGCAGCACGCTGGTCGAACTCGCTGGCTGGTTGCAGGTCCTGGCGTCGGGTGGCCAGGCAAGTGCCGAAGACCTCGCCACACATGTGACCGATGCCGTGCGGCCTGCATTGGAAAAACTGGCCGATGCCCTGGCTGTCTGCGAGTGGAGCAAGACTGCCATTTCGGCGGCCATCAAGCAGGTGCTGCTTGATGCTGGTTTGAAGATGCCCCAACTAGCCATGCCTGTGCGTGTGCTGGTGATGGGCACGCCCCAAACCCCTTCGCTGGACGCAATTCTCGAGCTGATGAATCGCGAAGATGTGCTTGCCCGACTAAAGTCGATCTGAAGATTTGAAAAGTACGTAATTTTCGGGCTATAATTCAAGGCTCGACGGAAATCAGGAAACTGGTTTTTTTGGG
>JAZKCB010000313.1:0-2952 GCA_040388335.1 Pseudomonadota bacterium
GCAGCGCGGCGTGTGGAAGAAGGTTGTGACTGACCTGAAGCTGCAGCCTCAATAAGCCCTGTCAGGGCGTCTCAGTCTTCGTGATCAAGCGGTGCCATGTTGTCGTACAGCTGTTTGAGCATGTCCCTGAGCTGGTCGGCCTGTGCGCTGCTGAAGCCGTTAAGCGACACACGTTCATACAGCTGGGCAATGGGGATGAGGCGCTGGGTCATGTCCAGCCCTTCGGGTGTCAGGCTGAGTGCCAGGGCCCGTGCATCGTCGCCCGACCTCTCGCGTATGAGCAGGCCGCGCTGCATGAGTCCATCCACAACCCTTGAAAGGGTTGAGGGTTCAGTGGAGGTGTTGAGCGCGACTTCCGACAGCCTCTGGTGTGGTTTGTGGCTCAAGGTGGAGCACACGCGCCATTCCGTCAGTGTCAGGTTGAACTTGCGCATCTCGCGGGTGAACGACTGGCCCATGCGCACGCCGGCACGGGCAATCAGGTAGGGGATCGAGTTCTGCAGATCGTTGTCGAGCACCGGTCCGGCAGCGGAGCGGAGTTTGGCGGCACGTTTGGTGACCGGTTCTACGGTTGTACTTCGTGCAGATGCAGGTGATTTTTTGGCCATGAATTGAATGTAACAGCGCTTGCAGTTGCGTGACTAAAGCAACCTGAAAAAATCTGCATATGCATATTTTTAAGGAAAAAACTTTGATTTTCAAGCAATGAAATCTGGTTCGGACGGCGGTTTTTTGAGGGGCATGCGCGCCCCTGTTGCACTTGGCATCGCACTTTCTGGAAGGTTATTTATGTACTCATGGGCTCCGATCACAGGCGATATCCCCCAAACGCTGGATGCACAGCGTTTTCGCAAGGCGCTTGGATCTTTCCCGACCGGCGTCTGCCTGGTGACGACTGTCACTGACGACGGCAAGCGCGAGGGTATGACGATCAATTCGTTTTCATCCGTATCTCTGGCCCCCCCGCTCATACTCTGGAGCATTCGCGACGATGCCAGGAGTTCCGACGCATTCCTCACCTCGCGGACCTTTGTGCTCAGTGTCCTGGCAGCCGGTCAGGCGGAGCTGGCCATGCATTTTGCAAAACCGGCACTGGACAAGTTTGAAAGCTGTGAGGATGCATTTGAAGCCGGAATAGGCGGCTGCCCCCGCCTGAAACACAGTGTGGCCACTTATGAGTGCAGTGTGTATTCACGCCACCAGGAGGGTGACCACACGATCCTGCTTGGCCGTGTGCAGGCGTTCAGCGCTTCTGACGATACGCCACTGATGTTTCATGCCGGCAAGATGGGGTCCATGCAGGAGTTGGCTGCGGCCGAGACATCCGAACACCGCAGGTAATATTTATTTGAACTCGCGCCCGCCATCGCGTGCGCCTTCTTTACTTTTTGGCCCGTCCCTACAGTCAGGACTGCCGCCTACAAAGTACAGATACTTTTGCTGACAAGCGTGCAAAGCGCGGCTCGAGGGTTTATGGGTAGCATCTGGGCTGGATTCGCCGCAGCGGTCCTCACGGCAAAATCCTGCACCAAAAATAAATGCACCCGGTCCTCGAAAAATGAAAAACCCCCTGCTTCTCCGCCTCGCCCTCTGCGCATCTGTCGCGATACCCACCCTGTTTTCTGCAAATGCGGCATACGCCATGGGCGGGACTGAGCCCCTGGTGGATATCCTCAACGCCCCCGGAAGCGCCGGCGTGGGGTTTGTAACGCGAATCGAGACTTCACCCTACGCGGGCGGGGGGAACCGCTATGACCTGCTTCCGGTGTACCTGTACGAAGGTGATCGGCTCTTCCTGCATGCCAATCGGGCTGGCATCAAACTGATCAATGACGGTGATCGGATCAAGACCGGTATAGGTCAACGGCTGGACCTTTTCGTGGAGCAGCGACTGGAGGGCCATCCCATCGGTGACAGCCTTCCTCCAAGCCTGGCGGGCATGGCACCGCGCGACTCCGGGATAGATCTGGGTCTGGCCTACCGCTACAGCCAGCGCTGGGGGACGATCCAGGCTGAACTGGTTCGCGATGTCGGAAACACATCCCGGGGCAGCGAGGCCAGGTTGGGCTACAGCTACGACTGGCGCTCAGGTGCGCTTCTTTTGCGGCCCACCATCAGTTTCTCGTTGCGCGATGCCAAGCTCAACAACTATTACTACGGTGTTTCGCCTGCAGAAGCCCTCGCGGGCCGTCCCGCGTATGCGCCCGGCGCCGGGGTGAATACACAAATCGGGCTGTACGCCTCCTACGACATCTCGGAACGCTGGCGCCTGCTGGGTGGTGTCTCGGCCACCTACCTGGACAAGACCATCAAGAACAGCCCGATTGTGCAAAAACGCGTGCTACCTGCGGTTTACATTGGGGCCGCCTATGACTTTGGCGGCCATAAACGCGAGTGGGCGGAAGAAAACTCCCCAACCTATGTCAAGGTGCTTTATGGCAAGGCGGCCGAGCCAAGCTGCCACCTCGCAAAAATCATCACAGCGCGCTGCTTTTCGACGGCCAGCACCAATCCGACTTACATCAGCGGAATACAGGTCGGCAAGCCTTTTATCAACAACCTTAACGGCTGGCCTGTGGACATCGCGGGTTATGTCGGCCTGACCCATCACGATGAGCGTGGTCTGCAGTCGAATGGCACACAACTGGACGTCTTCATGAAGGCCAGCTACACAGGCTTCCCGTGGAGCGACAAGGTCAAGACACGTCTTGGGCTGGGTGTCGGTTTGTCATTGGCATCTCGCGTGCCCTACACCGAAGTTAGCAGCCAGGCCGGCAAGACAACCTCCAGGCTGTTGAACTATCTTGACCCGACGATTGACGTCAGTCTGGGTGACATTATCGGGTCGCGCGCACTCAAGGAAACCTATCTGGGTTTCGGCGTTTCGCATCGCTCCGGCATTTTTGGATCGTCGCGCCTGCTGGGCAATGTGAACGGTGGTTCCAACTATCT
>JAZKCB010000314.1:0-6434 GCA_040388335.1 Pseudomonadota bacterium
CTTGTTGGGCATGCAGCGACACTGCATGTCGAGCCAGACCTTCGATTGAAACCTGGGCAGGTTTGATCGAGGCATTCGCGGCAATACACACTTCCGCACATCTATCCTCTTTTTGATCCGCTCCGGTTTCTACCGAATCGGGAGCCCGTTTGCGCGGGCTTCCATGTCGAAACTTGATATGGAGTCGTGATGGAATTGTTTTCAACCCCATGGTGGTCTGCCCTGCTGGCGATCATCCTCATTGACCTCGTGCTGGCTGGCGACAATGCCATCGTCATCGCGCTGGCCGCCCGCAACCTGCCGCCGCACCTGCAGAAAAAAGCCATCGCCTGGGGTACGGTGGGTGCCATCGTCGTGCGCTCTGCCATGACGGTCGGCGTCGTCTGGCTGCTGAAGATCCCCGGCCTGATGCTGGTCGGCGGACTGGGTCTGCTCTGGATCGCCTACAAACTTCTGGCCGACCAGAATCACGATGAACATCAGGGGCCCATCGCCAGCACCTTCTGGGGTGCGATGAAAACCATCGTCGTCGCAGATGCACTCATGGGCATCGACAACGTTCTGGGCGTCGCAGGTGCTGCGCACGGCTCGTTTGACCTGGTCATCATCGGCCTACTGGTCAGCGTGCCCATCGTTGTCTTCGGCAGCACCATGGTGCTCAAGCTGGTCGAACGCTTCCCCATGATCATCAACATTGGCGCAGCCGTGCTTGCATTTACCGCCGCAAAAATGATTGTCAGCGAACAGCTGCTGGACCCGGTTTACGGCGGCCCCAACTCACTGCCTTCCGCCGCCACCATGCACACCATCGCCGAGTGGGCGACCTACGCTCTGGCGATTGCCGGCGTGCTGGGCGGCGGCTGGCTGGCCACCAGAAAGTCGCAGTCCAGCCGGTCGGACATGGTCACCGACTGATTTTTTTCGGGCAACTTCACAACCACGACAACCAAGGAGTACTTTATGGACAACATCATCGTTTACGTCGACGACGCTTCGTATGCACTGCAGATGCTGGAGCCCATGCGCACGGACAGCGCCGCCCGAAACCCGGCCCGCTGGATCGTGGTCGGTTGCGCGCCCCGGGTGACACACCGCGCCAGCAAATGGGTGACCAACAGCGCCCGCGAAAGCTGGCGCGGTAAATGGGCCGACAAGGTGTTTTCGCGCCTGTTGCCCCTGCTCGAGAAAAACGGCGACATCGTCATCACCCGCATTGCCCAGACCACGCTTTGTGCGCAGACTGAAGCACTGATCAAGGAATATGGCGTAGCACGCGTTCTTGATGCGCGCCGGCCAAAATTCGGTCACGACATGCAGCCAGTCACGCCCACCCAGGTACAGGAAAGCAGGGGCGGGCTGGGTTACGTGACGGCGCTTGCGGGTGCTGGCTTGCTGGTGGCGATGGATTAGAAATAGGGCCCCCACGTTCGCTCACTGCGTGTAGCTCTCTGCCCCCCGAGGGGGCTGCCTTTGCTTGGGACGGCCCTGCGCTTCGGCCTTCTGGCCCCCACGTTCGCTCACTGCGTGTAGCTCTCTGCCCCCCGAGGGGGCTGCCTTTGCTTGGGACGGCCCTGCGCTTCGGCCTTCTGGCCCCCACGTTCGCTCACTGCGTGTAGCTCTCTGCCCCCCGAGGGGCGCTTCGCCTGCGGACTGGCAAAGCCAGTTCCGCGACTCCTGCTTGCGAAGTCCACCCTTCGCTTGAGAGGTGATGTACCTTCCTGTCTGGACGATTCAGCGTTGAATTTCTCATCGGGAGTGATATTCTTCAAGCCATGAAACTGATACTCAAATGGCTTCTGAGCGCCGTCGCCCTGCTGCTTGTGGCATATCTTTATTCAGGCGTGGTGGTGACCAGCTTCACCAGCGCCCTGATCGCCGCGCTGGTGCTGGGCGCACTCAATACCATCGTGCGGCCGATACTGGTGCTGCTGACCTTGCCGGTCACGCTGGTCACCGTTGGCCTTTTCCTGTTCGTGATCAACGCGCTGATGTTCTGGGCGGCGGCGAGCCTGGTCAGCGGCCTGAATGTCACCGGGTTCGGCGCGGCCCTGATCGGCTCGCTGATTTATTCCGTACTGCAGCTAGCGATCGAGTTTGTCCTGGAGCGCCTGCTCTTTAACAAGTGATTCCAGTTGGCGGGCCCGGGTATCGATGATGGAGCCCTCCATGAAGTCAGCGCTTGCCGGATTGTTGCGCATCATGATCTGGGCAGCCTTCAGGCGATCAAGCGCAGCTGTGTAGTCAAGCTGCGCGGCCCGCGACTCCGCATCAGCGCGAATCGCGCGCACATTCTGGTTCTGGTTACCGTAGGCAACCGCCAGAATCTGCCACGCCAGCCCGTCTTTGGGATGTGCCGTCACCCAGGTGATCAACCTGTCGCTGACCTCCTTGGGCCGGCCTGCGGCCAACAGCGAGCGGGACTGGACCAGCAGTTGCGCCCGGGAAACCGCTTTTGAAATATCGATTTTCGACGCCAGGGGTGAGACGACGCCGGCCATCTGATCGACCTCCAGCGCAAGCAGCCCAACACTCTCCGACGCCGGTGAGCCGGCAGCCAGTGTGCCGAGTTTTTCTGCAAACGTGCGCGCAAGCGGGAAGTCACGAAGCCTGGCAGCGGCCAGTGAGCCGGCATACAGCGCCCCGGCATTGCGTATGTCGGCTGCAGTTGGCTGCGCGCCTGCCTGCGTGACCTGCCCCTGCCGCTGGGCCTCTGCCACCATGACGCGAAGGATGTCCACGCCAGGGTCGGCCAGCACCCGTGCCCTGGCCGCCATCATGGCATGCAAGAACCTGTCTTGCGCCGCAGAAGCAGCCTTGGCATCATCTGGCTTGCCTGGAGGCGCCAGTTGAAGCCGGGCCTGCGCTTCCGCAATACGCTCAGTGGTCAGCGGATGGGAGCGCAGATACGGAAATGACCCGTTGTCATTGATGCGCGAGGCCTGCTGCAATTTTTCAAACATGCTGCTGACACCACGGCTGTCAAAGCCCGCATCGGCCATGACGCCGAAACCAACACGGTCCGCCTCGCGCTCCATGTCCCTTGAGAAATTCAATTGTGACTGCACTGCCAGTGCTTGACCGCCCATCATGGCGGCTTCGCCAACCTGCGGGCTTTTACTCGCAGCCAGCGCACCAAGAATCATGGCGGCGATCATCCACGGTGTTGTTCGTGACTGCTGCGTCATCAAGCGCGAGATATGTCTCTGCGTGACATGGCTCAACTCATGTCCCAACACAGCGGCCAGCTCATCACGGCTGTTGACCGCTCCTATCAGTCCGAGGTGAAGCCCGAAATAACCACCCGGCAGTGCAAATGCATTGATGGTTCGATCCCTCAGAAGAAAAAGCTCCCAGGCAAAGCGCTCATCCAGCTCGGTACTGAGTTCACCGCGGCTCCTGGCCGCGGCCAGAAGCGGTTGCCAGATGGTCTGTACATAAGCTTCCAGCACCGGGTCATCAATGTAGTCACGGTCCCTGTAAATGCTGGCGGCAATCCGCTCGCCAATGCGGCGCTCGGCACCCGCCGTCATTTCGAGGTTGTCGCCGAGCGTGGGCAGCGAACCACCCCGCGATGCCCCGGCAGGGCTCTGCGAAAACACGGCAGGACTTGAACTGGCGGCCATGACTGCTGCCAGCATGGCGGCAACTGCACGGCGGCGAATCCGGCTACAGGGGATCGACAGGAACAAAAGCAATCACCTCCAGGGTGTTGGGATCCAGCAGAACGGTCCAGAACGTGTCGCGGCCCATCAGTGGAAGATAGGCAAGCGACCCGGCAGGGCGACCAGATGCGGAAGATTTGATGACCTCATCGATTTCCGCACTCCGCGCCGGAAAACGTGTCTTCAGTTCTGACAATGGTTTCGCCGCAGCGAGGATTTGCGGGCGGGCCTTGTCATAGGCCTGCCAGAACTCAGGCCGGGCAACCACAGGCGCGCCCTGCAGCTCGGCCATGGTGGCATCGGCTTTTTCCTTCTCATCCCGGAAAGGGCGGACAGACAACAAAGTCGGCCCCGTCAAAGGCAGTCGACGGAATGCAGGCAACGCCCTGTCAAGCAACTCGGTGGGCACATCGATCGCATGGACAACCTTGAAACGGTCCAGTTCAAATACGAGGTGCACAGGCCGGGCTGCAGCCACAGTCCACATCCCGTAGACGAGCGCTGCCAGCTGCAGCAGACCGATCACGGAGAGGTCACGAACGAGCTCTTTGCGGTCCTTCTTGGGGTTGAAGACCGCCAGGGTCAGCAGGGGACCAAGAATGACGTCTACCGTCACGATGAGGAAGAAAAGCGCTCTCCCACCAGATATTTCGCGGTAGGGGTATGGGTACCATATCAGGAACACAAGGAGCGCAGCGAGCACCGCCAGGGCAAGACTGATGGACAGATGAATGGCCGCTGCCTTGAGGCGTGTTTTCCACGAGTTTGTGCTTGCAAGCATGGTCTTATGATGAGGCCTGGTTGTAAAGGTTCTGTAACTGAAAGATGTCAGATTTGATGCTCACCCATTTTGATGCCCAGGGCCAGGCCCACATGGTGGACGTTGGCGACAAGGCTGACACCCGGCGGGTAGCGGTCGCCCAGGGCCGTATCGTCATGAATCCGGAGACTCTGTCCATTGTGCTGTCGGGCAGCGCAAAAAAGGGGGATGTGCTGGGTGTTGCGCGCATCGCGGGCATCATGGCTGCCAAAAAAACCAGTGAACTCATTCCCTTGTGCCACCCTCTGGCGCTCACCCACGTAAGTATCGATTTCACGACTGAGCCGGAGAACTCCTGGATCATTTGCGGAGCTACTGTTGAGACCACCGGTCCGACGGGTGTGGAAATGGAAGCGCTGACCGCCGTACAAATTGCGCTGCTGACCATTTACGACATGTGCAAGGCCGTTGACAGGGGCATGACCATCTCGGATGTACATGTTCTTGAAAAACACGGCGGCAAGTCGGGCAGCTTTGTTGCATCGCCAGCCCTGCCAGGCCGCGCAGCAGGCTAGTTGGCTTTAATGGCTGACTTCCAGAGGGCATATTCCTTGGGGAACGCCGCCCGGTAGCGTGCAATCTGAATCTGTGTCTCCTCATCCCTGCCGAGCATGACGGCACTTTCAATGATTTTTTCTGCAATGCGCGGCTCAGGCGAGTAGTGAAGCAGAGTCCGGGCGGTCTCGAAGGTCCATGCTGCGTTCTCCCTGCTCAGGGGGGTGATGAGCAAATGCGCAAACATGACCTGATCTGCGAACAACCATGAGTCGCTGATTTTGGCCAGGGTGTCGGTCCGATAGGCAGCCTCCCGCGCCTCCTGTGGGAGGTAGATCTGGCTGATCCGGCGGTAGTCCCAGGCGGCGTATGCTGCTGCAGCCAGCAATGCAAGCGACAGCATTGCAAGTACAGCCCGGGTGTATAAGCCCCACCGGATGCCTAAGCCAGTAACGGATGGCGTTGCGCTTCGGCCATACAACAAGGCAATGCACAAGAGGAAAGCGATCTGGAACGGGCCGTACCACAGGGGGTACTCCACCATGCTGTGCAGCAGAATGACGGCCATGGCGCTCCACGCCATCTGTCGGCGCGGATCTGTCTCACGCCACGGCTTTTTGCGTACCATCCAGAATACAAACCCAGTGCAAACAAGCACCGCAAAAGGCACGCCCAGTTCAACGGCCAGTTGCAGGGGCAAGTTGTGTGCATTATCCAGAATCTGGCAGAACCGGGGGCCATCAAAAAGCGTCACATAGTGCGCATAGTCCAGCTCTCCCCACCCCCATCCTGACCAAGGCTTGAGTGCGATGAGGTCAAGGACGTTTGACCAGAGTGTGAGTCGATTGACGCACAGGGGATCTCCAGACTCAAGACGTCCACCCAGGCTGTAAAGGGCCAGGTCAAACCCCGCCAGCCGCGGCAAGGCAACAACGGAAACGGCATACGCCAACACGGCAGCGACCAGAATCCAGCGAACAAGCCCGGATCGCCATTGCCCCCACAGGCCGCACAACACGCAAAGCAGTAGCAGTTGGAGCATGCCGGTACGGGACACTGACGTGGCATTGCCACATGCAAGCAGGATAGCAGCCATCACCATCAGCATCTGGCCATTTCTGGCTTGGCGAGCCTCGAAGAGATGCCTGTGGCGGGAAAACACCATGCCAAACCAGACCAGCGCAGCCAGAGAGATATTGGTCAGTGAGGCAAACTGGTTGCGCTGGCGCAGATTCGCAAAAGCCTCGCCATACCTGGCCTGGTTGAACCACGGCGCAAAACCCTGCGCAGCGCCAAAATATTGGAAGAGTCCTATCACCGAACTTGCCAGCCCAGCGCACAACCAGGCCGAAGCGACAATACGGACCAGGCGTTCAGCGTCGAGCAAGGCAGGCTGGCAGAACACAACGCCCAGCAGCAAGCCCGCACACATGATGGACAGGATCAGAGGGAACACC
>JAZKCB010000315.1:0-2551 GCA_040388335.1 Pseudomonadota bacterium
GCACCTTGTCGACAAAAATCAGCAGCAGCGGGCTGAGCAGCATGGACAGCGCGACGGCGCCAATCAGCAGCGACGATGTTTCGTTTGAGAAAACATTCGCGCCCGCCGCTGCCTGGAACACCACAAACGCAAACTCCCCGCCCTGGGCGAGCAGCACGGTGAAGACGGGGCGCTCCTGGTAGGGCAGCTTCATGAGTTTGGCCAGTCCGTAGATCACCACGAGCTTGAGGCCCAGAAAGCCCAACAGGATGGCGGCGATCAGGCCGGGGGACTTGAGCAGCACGCCGAAGTTGATGCTCATGCCGACGGCGATAAAAAAGAGGCCCAGCAGCAGGCCCTTGAAGGGTTCGATGTCGGTTTCAAGCTCGCGCCGGTATTCGCTTTCCGCCAGCAGCACGCCAGCAAGAAAGGCGCCGAGTGCCATCGACAGGCCGACGAACTGCATCAGCGCCGCAATGCCGACCACCAGCAGCAGCGATGCGGCGGTAAAGATTTCAGGCGTGCCGCTGTTGGCAATCCACTTGAGCAGGGGCCTCAAGAGGAGGCGGCCCCCGAGGATGATGCTGCCGATAACGGCCACAATTTTCAGCGCCTCGAACGCGCGGTTGCCGTGCTCGACTGCATCGCCGCCAGACATGGCGCCCAGCAGGGGCAGCAGCGCCAGGATGGGTATGGCGGCTACGTCCTGGAACAGCAATATCGAAAAGCCGGCCTGGCCGCTGGATGTCGGCATCAGGTTGCGCTCGCCAATCGCCTGCAGCGCAATCGCGGTGGATGACAGCGCCAGCCCCAGGCCGGCCACCAGCGCAATCTGCCACTTGACGCCGAAGCCCACGGCCACCGCCATCAGGATGACGGCGCAGCCCAGCACCTGCGCGCTGCCCCAGCCGAAGATGGGGCGGCGCAGGTTCCACAGACGTTTGGGTTCCAGCTCAAGGCCGACGAGAAACAGCATCAGCACCACGCCGAATTCGGCAAAGTGAAGAATGTCCTGCACATTGGTGACGAGGCCCAGGCCCCAGGGGCCAATGCCTATGCCGGCGGCGAGGTAACCAATGATGGAGCCGAGGCCGAGCTTTTTGGCGATGGGGACGGCGACGACGGCCGCAGCCAGATAGATAAAACTGTTAACCAGCCAGGCAGGTGCGTGTTCCATCAGATAGCCCCCGGTGCTGCGGCTTCTTCATCGTCAAACCTGAGCAGGCTGGCCAGTGAAGGGCGTGACGCTGCAGGGTCAGGTTTTGGCCTGTCGTTCATCGGCACCACGCAGGCGGCGCATTGCTCAAGATCGTCCATCTCGGGCCAGTCGGGGTAGGACGCCAGGCGATCCCTGAAGGTTTGCAGGTGCTGGGCCACGACGTCTGAAGGCACGCTGTGCGCACCATGCAACACCAGCGGCGGCAGAAAGCGCATGCCGCAGAGGGCGGCGCTTTGTTCATAGGGCGGCAAAAACGCGTCGAAGAAATAGCGGTTGTAACCCTGCGGGTGGTAGGAGTCTTCAGGCCCGCCCGTGGTGGCAACCAGCCATAAATCCTTGCCCTGCAGGGCGCTGCCTTTGCCATTCTCACCCTCGCCATAGGCCCAGCCGTAGGTCAGCACTTCGTCCATCCACAGCTTTTGCAGCGGCGGCATCGAATACCACTGGATGGGGTGCAGCAGTACGACCAGGCTCGCGGCGGTCAGGGCCGCCTGCTCGGCGGGCACGTTGATGTGATAGTCCGGGTAGCTTGAATACAGGTCGCGGACCTGTGCGCGCGGTGAGGCCTGTGCGGCTTCCATCATGGGCCGGTTGACGCGCGATTCACGCCACGCAGGGTGGGCGGCGATGACGTAAATATCGGGGGCAGGAACGCTGGCAGGCGTGCTGGCGGCGGGGGTTTCAGTGGTTGTGGGAAAGCTGGGCATGCCGTTACCATAGCGGAAAAGCCGGTCAGCATGCACGCCAGGCTTGCAAACCGGCTCCTATCAACCCCGAGGAGATTCCCATGCCTGTGGTCGTCATCGCCAATCCCAAGGGAGGCGTCGGCAAATCGACACTTGCCACCAATGTTGCCGGCTACTTTGCCAGCCAGGGGCATGCCGTCATGCTGGGCGATGCGGACAGGCAGCAGTCCACGGCACTCTGGCTGGGCCTGCGCCCGGCGGCGGCACGGCCGATTGCCAGCTGGGATGTGACGACCGAGATGGTCAAACCGCCCAAAGGCACAACCCACGTCGTGCTCGACACACCCGGCGGCCTGCATGGTTCCCGCCTGAACGAGGTGGTCAAGGTGGCGGACAAGATCATCGTGCCGCTGCAACCCAGCGTCTTCGACATCTTTGCAACGCGCGCCTTTCTGGACCAGCTGGCCGAGCACCGCCGTGCCGGCAAGGTGCAGGTCGGCATCGTCGGCATGCGCGTGGATTCACGCACGATTGCCGCAGACAAGCTGCATGACTTTGTCGACAACCTGGGTTTGCCGGTGCTGGGCTATCTGCGCGACACGCAAAACTACATTCATCTGGCCGCGCGCGGCCTGAGTGTTTTTGACGTGGCGCCCGGCCGGGTGGG
>JAZKCB010000316.1:0-9371 GCA_040388335.1 Pseudomonadota bacterium
GGCTTGATCATGGCTTCAAACTCATGACGGAAATGCTTGATCATGGCGCGCACCGGCATGGCTGCTGCATCACCCAGCGCACAGATGGTGCGACCCTGAATGTTGTCGGCGACCGAATTCAGCAAATCCATATCGGTCTGCTTGCCGTGGCCATTGTGGATGCGGTCGACGACACGCCAAAGCCAGCCCGTGCCCTCGCGGCAAGGGGTGCACTGACCGCAGGATTCGTGCATGTAAAAGTAAGACAGGCGCTTGAGCGACTCGACCATGCAACGGCTGTCATCCATGATGATGACAGCGCCCGAGCCAAGCATGGAGCCTGCCTTGGCGATGGAGTCATAGTCCATGGTGCACTCCATCATGATCGATGCAGGAAGCACAGGCGCAGAAGATCCACCGGGAATCACGGCCTTGAGCGTTCGGCCTTTGCGCACACCACCGGCGAGCTCCAGCAACTTGCTGAAAGGCGTACCCATGGGCACTTCATAGTTGCCAGGACATTCGACATCGCCCGAAACCGAATAAATCTTGGTGCCGCCGTTATTGGGCTTGCCGCACTCGAGGTAAGCCTGGCCACCGTTGCGGATGATCCACGGCACTGCTGCGAATGTCTCGGTGTTGTTGATGGTGGTCGGCTTGCCGTACAGGCCAAAGCTGGCCGGGAACGGCGGCTTGAAACGCGGCTGGCCTTTTTTGCCTTCCAGCGATTCAAGCAGCGCGGTTTCTTCACCGCAGATGTAAGCACCAAAACCATGGGATGCGTGCAACTGGAAGCTGAAGGCGCTACCCAGAATTTTGTCGCCCAGCAGGCCTGCTGCACGGGCCTCTTCCAGTGCTTCTTCAAAGCGCTGGTAAGTCGCGAAAATTTCGCCGTGAATGTAGTTGTAGCCGACCGTGATGCCCATGGCGTAGGCGGCAATAGCCATGCCTTCAATCACGCTGTGCGGGTTGTACTGCATGATGTCGCGGTCCTTGCAAGTGCCAGGCTCGCCTTCATCAGAGTTGCAGACAAGGTATTTCTGACCGGGGAACTGGCGGGGCATGAAGCTCCACTTCAGGCCCGTCGGGAAACCTGCGCCGCCACGGCCACGCAGACTGCCGGCCTTGACTTCCGCGATCACCTGGTCGGGCGTCAGACCCGCGCCGCCGTCCTGCGCCAGGATCTTGCGAAGGGCCTGGTAGCCACCACGTGCTTCGTAATCTTTCAGGCGCCAGTTGCTGCCATCAAGATCGGCCAGGATTTGCGGATTGATATGCCGGCCGTGAAAGCAGGTCTGCACACCGGTGGCCGCAAACTGCGACAGTACAGACAAGGCTGCGGCAGAGGTGGTGGGGCTTGCGAGCGTCATGTTATTTCGCCTCGGCGGATTTGAGACCGTCAATGAGTTGGTCCAGTTTGTCATTGCTCATGAAGCTGCACATGGTCAGATCGTTGACCAGCATGACGGGGGAATCCGCACAGGCCCCCAGACACTCGGATTGCTGCAGGGTAAACAAGCCATCGGCCGTGCTCTCACCCATTGAAATGCCCAGCTTGTGTTCAAGATGCTTCAGCGCCTTTGCGCCATCTCGCAGCTGACAAGGCAGGTTGGTACACACATTGAGTTTGTACTTGCCCACAGGCTGCTGGTTGTACATGTTGTAGAAGGTCGTGACTTCATGCACGGCAATGGGCGGCATGCCAAGATAGTCCGCAACGATTTTTTCGCTTTCAGCGCTGACAAAACCCAGCTCTTCCTGCACGATGGTGAGGCAGGCCATCACGGCCGACTGCTTGCCGTCTGCAGGATATTTGGCAACCTCGCGCGCAAAGCGGTTGAACGCCTGCTCTGACAGAGCGCGCGTGGGCGTTGAAGCCTGGTCTGGGGTCATGGTGGAGCTCATGATTTTTTAACGGTCAATTTCGCCGAACACGATGTCCATGGTGCCGATCACAGCAACAGCGTCGGCAATCATGTGGCCGCGGGACATCTCGTCCATGGCAGCAAGGTGCGGAAATCCGGGTGGGCGGATTTTCAGGCGGTAAGGTTTATTGGCGCCATCGCTCACGATGTAAATGCCGAATTCGCCTTTTGGATGTTCAACAGCGGCATAGGCTTCACCTTCGGGCACATGAAAACCTTCGGTGAAGAGCTTGAAGTGGTGAATCAGCTCTTCCATGTTGGACTTCATGGATTCACGATCCGGCGCAGCTACTTTGTGGTTGCTGGTGATCACCGGGCCCGGATTGACGCGCAGCCAGTCGATGCACTGCTTGATGATGCGGTTGGACTGGCGCATTTCCTCGACGCGGACCAGGTAGCGGTCGTAGCAGTCGCCAGTCTTGCCGACAGGAATGTCGAAATCCATCTGGCTGTAGACGTCATACGGCTGCTGCTTGCGCAAATCCCATGCGAAGCCGGAGCCGCGCAGCATAGGGCCAGTAAAACCCAGGTTGAGGGCACGCTCGGGCGACACCACGCCGACACCAACCGTGCGCTGCTTCCATATCCGGTTATCGGTCAACAGTGTTTCGTATTCATCGACCAGGCCCGGGAACTTCGCGACAAAATCATCGATGAAGTCGAGGAGCGAGCCCTGGCGGTTTTCATTCAGCGCTTCAATCGCCTTGGCGTTCTTGATCTTGCTGACCTTGTACTGCGGCATCACATCAGGCAGGTCACGATAAACACCGCCCGGACGGAAGTAGGCCGCATGCATGCGCGCGCCGGAGACGGCTTCATACATGTCGAACAGCGCCTCACGCTCGCGGAAGCAATAAATCAGGATGTTCATCGCGCCGCAATCGAAACCATGCGCGCCAAGCCACAGCAAATGGTTCAGCAGGCGGGTGATTTCGGCATACATCACGCGGATGTATTGCGCGCGTATGGGCACATCAACACCCAGAAGCTTTTCAATTGCCAGGCAATAGGCATGCTCGTTGGACATCATCGACACATAGTCGAGGCGATCCATGTAAGGCAGCGACTGGATGTAGGTCTTGCTTTCAGCCAGCTTTTCAGTCGCGCGGTGCAGCAGGCCGATGTGCGGATCGGCGCGCTGGATGACTTCGCCGTCCAGCTCAAGCACAAGACGCAAAACACCGTGCGCCGCAGGATGCTGGGGCCCGAAATTGAGCGTGTAGTTTTTTATTTCAGCCATGTTTGTTCGACCACTTACTGAAGGCCGTTGCCGTAGTTGTCTTCACGGATCACGCGGGGGGTAATTTCGCGCGGTTCAATCGTCACCGGCTGGTAAATCACACGTTTCTGCTCGGGGTCGTAACGCATTTCCACATGGCCCGTGGTCGGGAAATCCTTGCGGAAAGGATGGCCGATAAACCCATAGTCCGTCAGGATGCGTCGCAGGTCGTTGTGCCCCTCAAAAACAATGCCATACAGGTCAAAGGCTTCGCGCTCAAACCAGTTGGCGGAGTTCCAGATGTCGTTGACAGAATCAACGACTGGGAAGTCATCGTCAGGGCAAAACACCTTGAGACGCACACGCTGATTCAGGCTGACAGATAGAAGATGCGAGGCCACGCAATAGCGCAGACCATCGTACTGGCCGTCCCTGTATTCGGAGTAATCAAGACCGCACAGATCAATGAGTTGCTCGAAACGGCAACCAGCGGAATCACGCAGCACGGTTGCAGCGGCAAGATAGTCTGCAGCAGCAACCGTCACGGTCACTTCATCATAGGCAACCACGACACTTTTTGCCTTGTCGCCAAGCACAGCGGAAACCGTGTCTGCGATTTGCTGGGCTGTTGCAGGAGAGGCAAGCACGGCGGAGGACGATTGCATCAGGCCCTCGCAATCGTGTTGGTACGGCGAATTTTTTGCTGCAGCTGGATGATGCCGTACATCAGAGCTTCGGCCGTAGGTGGGCAGCCTGGCACATACACGTCAACAGGCACGATGCGGTCGCATCCGCGCACCACCGAATAGCTGTAGTGGTAGTACCCGCCGCCATTGGCACAGGAACCCATCGAGAGAACCCAGCGCGGCTCAGACATCTGGTCATAGACCTTCCGGAGTGCCGGACCCATCTTGTTGCACAGCGTGCCGGCCACAATCATCAAATCTGACTGGCGCGGGCTGGGACGAAACAGCATGCCGAAGCGGTCGATGTCGTAGCGCGCAGCGCCCGCATGCATCATTTCGACAGCGCAGCAGGCAAGCCCGAAAGTCATAGGCCACAGCGAGCCCGTCTTGGCCCAGTTCACCACCGAGTCGTAGCTCGTGGTCATGAAGCCTTCGTTGAAAACACCTTCAAGTGACATACCCGTACCTTCGTTGGTGGATTGAATGGCGACCAGGTCGCAAGAACCCTCGGGGATCTCTTTTTGTCTCGTTTATTCCCAGTCCAGGGCGCCTTTTTTCCACTCGTAGACAAAGCCCACAACCAGAATGCCCAGGAAAATCATCACCGACCAGAAACCGACCGCACCAATGTCCTTGAGCGCAACGGCCCAAGGGAAAAGGAAGGCAATTTCGAGGTCGAAAAGAATAAAGAGGATGGCAACCAGGTAATAGCGCACATCAAACTTCATGCGGGCATCTTCGAAGGCCTCGAAGCCGCATTCATAAGGGGAGTTTTTTTCGCTGTCGGGCTTGACCGGACCGAGCAGGCGACCCAGCACTTGGGGCGCGATACCGACACCTACACCGACCAGAATGAACAGGAGAACGGGGAGGTATTGATCGAGGTTCATCGTGGACTCAAATTCTGGAAAGCCGATTCTGCTTTATGCCAGTTTGCCGTTTTGATGCGGCAGCACCTTGCAGTGCTGCCGATTTTCAAATCTTGGTGCGGACGGCGAGACTCGAACTCGCACACCTTTCGGCACTACCCCCTCAAGATAGCGTGTCTACCAATTTCACCACGTCCGCTCTTTTTGGCCTGAAAGCCAAGTGTCTGGATGGCATGAGGAACCTTGCGGCTTTTGGCTTTCCAGACAGACTCAGAGTTTACCCTGAAATCATGTGCCGCCCTCCCACAGGGGGCAGCTAAATCACGTTATTTCGTCGGGATTTGCGCTGCACCCGACGCTGCGGGTTTGGGCGCAGCCACCGCGCTGGCGGCAGGCGCCGTTGTTCCGGGAATCTGCGCTGCACCGGAAGCGGCTGGCGCAGGAGCCGGCACTGCCGCAGGCAACACCACAGCATTCTCAAGGACGCTGGAACCCGTTGTACGCGGCTGCGCATTGCCAAAGTACGCCAGCAGCAAGGTGCATGCAAAAAACACTGCAGCCAGAACGCCGGTGGTGCGCGAAAGGAAGTTGGCACTGCCGCTGGCACCAAACAGGCTGCCTGAGCCGCCGCTGCCGAAGGCCGCGCCCATATCCGCGCCCTTGCCGTGCTGAACAAGGATGAGGCCGATCATGCCAAGCGCTGTCAGCATTTGCACCGCAAGGACGATGGTCAGAATAACGTTCATATCTACTCCTAATTTAATAGCTGGCTGCGCTCTTGCTTATTGAGCTGCAGCAATAATTGTCAAAAAGTCGGGGGCTTTCAGGGAAGCACCGCCAATCAGGCCACCATCAATATCGGGCTGGGCCAGCAGGCTTGCTGCGTTGGTCGCGTTCATGCTGCCACCATAAAGAATCTTCACGCGATCAGGCTTGTCAGTCGCTGCTTTGAGTTGCGCCCTGAGCACGGCGTGAACTGCCTGCGCCTCTTCAGGTGAAGCGGTTTTACCAGTGCCGATGGCCCACACGGGTTCATACGCCACCACGATCTCGCTGATGCAATGGCCATTCACATGAATCACGGCTGCCAGCTGGCGCTTGACGACTTCTTCCGTGTGGCCGGCTTCGCGCTCGGCCAGCGTCTCACCGACACACACGATGGGCGTGATGCCCAAAGCCAGCGCGGCTTTGGCTTTTTCAGCCACCAGTGTGTCGCTCTCAGCGTGATATTGCCGACGCTCGGAGTGGCCAACAATGGCGTAACGGCAACCAAAATCGTGCAGCATGGCCGCGCTGACTTCACCCGTGTAGGCGCCAGAAGCCTGCGCCGAAACATCCTGCGCACCGAGATCAATGGCAGAAAGTTCAGGCTGCGCAGACTTCAAAGCCTGGAACTGGGCCATATACGGGGCAGGCACACAGACCGCAACATCCACCGCCGGCTTGCCGGCAAGCCCGACAGCCAGCGCAGACAACAGGGCCTCATTGGCGGCAAGGCCGCCATTCATCTTCCAGTTTCCCGCAATCAGTTTTTTCATAGCTGCATCACCAGGTCAAAACAATCTTGCCCACATGCTGGTTTGACTCCATCAAGGCATGTGCTTTGGCGGCGTCACCTGCAGGGAAGGTGCTATGGATAACCGGCTTGATGGCGCCACTTGCAATCAGGGGCCAGACCTTGTCCTTCAATGCGACGGCAAGGCCGGTCTTGAATGCCAGCGGGCGTGGGCGCAAGGTGGAGCCGGTAATGGTCAGGCGCTTGCGCAAAACCAGGCCTGCATTGACCTCGGCCTTGACGCCACCCTGCACCGCGATGATGGCGATGCGGCCATCTTCAGCCATGCACTCGACCTCGCGCGAAAGATAGCTGCCGGCCACCATGTCCAGCACCACGTCAACGCCCTTGCCTGCCGTGAGTTTTTTAGCCTCTTCGACAAAGTCCGAAGTCTTGTAGTTGATGGCGTGATCCGCACCCAGCGCGACGCAGGCCGCACACTTTTCATCGCTGCCCGCCGTCACGATCACCGTGGAGCCCAGAGCCTTGGCCATCTGGATTGCCGTGACACCGATACCGCTGGAGCCGCCCTGGATCAGCAAGGTCTCCCCGGAGCGAAGGCCTGCACGTTCAAAAACATTGCTCCACACGGTGAAGAATGTTTCGGGAAGGGAAGCCGCTTCAATGTCACTCAGCCCCGCGGGCACAGGCAGGCACTGACCAACCGGTGCAACACACAATTCTGCGTAACCACCACCAGCCACCAGCGCACAAACGCGGTCACCAACTTTCAAACCGGACTCAGCCATGGCCGTCTTGTCACCCTCGACGATGACACCCGCCACTTCAAGACCGGGAATATCAGAAGCACCCGGCGGCACCGGATAGTTGCCGGTACGCTGCAGTACGTCAGGGCGGTTCACGCCACTGGCGCTCACGCGAATGAGCAACTCACCCTTGCCGGGCACAGGCGCAGGCCGCGCACCGAGACGCAGCACCTCGGGCGCTCCAAAGGAGGTTATTTCAACAGCTTTCATGCGATTTTTTAATTGCTTTTTGAGCCCGCAACGCCCTGCAAGAGAACGCCGCAGACTACAAAATCACAACAGGTCGATCAGCCGCGATCCTGGTCCTGCTGGGCAGGACGATCAAGCAAAGCCTTCATCGACAGCTTGACGCGGCCTTTTTCGTCCGTCTCAAGAACCTTGACCTTGACGATCTGGCCTTCGGTCAGGTAGTCGGTCACTTTTTCGACACGTTCGTGGGCGATCTGGCTGATATGCAGCAGGCCGTCCTTGCCTGGCAGCAGATTGATCAGCGCGCCGAAGTCGAGAATCTTGGTGACGGGGCCTTCGTAGACCTTGCCGATTTCGACTTCAGCCGTGATCTCGGCGATGCGGCGTTTGGCTTCGTCAGCCTTGGCGCTGTCGTTCGAGGCGATGGTGATGGTGCCGTCTTCCTCGATGTTGATCTGCGTGCCGGTTTCTTCGGTCAGCGCACGGATGACGGCGCCGCCCTTGCCGATCACGTCACGGATCTTCTCGGGGTTGATCTTCATGACATACAGGCGTGGTGCGAAGTCAGAGACCTCGGCCTTGGCTTCGCCCATGGCTTCCTGCATCTTGCCGAGGATGTGCATGCGGGCTTCCTTGGCCTGGGCCAGTGCGACCTGCATGATTTCTTTCGTGATGCCCTGGATCTTGATGTCCATCTGCAATGCGGTGATGCCGTTGGTGGTGCCGGCGACCTTGAAGTCCATGTCGCCGAGGTGATCTTCGTCGCCCAGGATGTCGGTCAGCACGGCAAAGCGGTTGCCGTCCTTGATCAGGCCCATGGCGATACCGGCCACGTGCGCCTTCATGGGCACGCCTGCGTCCATCAACGAGAGGCAGCCGCCGCAGACCGAAGCCATGGACGAGGAGCCGTTGGACTCGGTGATTTCAGACACCACACGCATGGTGTATGGGAACTCTTCTTTCGAAGGCAGCACGGCAACGAGTGCGCGCTTCGCAAGCCGCCCATGACCAATCTCGCGGCGTTTTGGCGAGCCCACGCGACCGGTTTCGCCGGTGGCGAACGGAGGCATGTTGTAGTGCAGCATGAAGCGGTCTTCGTAGTCGCCGCTCAAGGCGTCGATGCGCTGTGCATCACGTTCGGTGCCCAGCGTGGTCACGACCAGCGCCTGGGTTTCACCACGCGTGAACAGGGCAGAACCGTGCGTACGCGGCAGCACGCTGTTGCGGATTTCAATCGCGCGAACGGTGCGGGTGTCGCGACCATCAATACGCGGCTCGCCGGCCAGGATCTGGCTCCGAACGATTTTGGCTTCGATGTCAAACAACATGCCCTCAACAGCAACGCTGTCAAACACAACCCCGTCGGCCTTCAAGGCGGCCATGACTTCGGAGGTCACGACACGGCAGGCTTGGGTACGCGCCTGTTTGGCGCGAATCTGGTAAGCGGCCTGCAGCTTGGTGCCAGCCAGTTCATTGACTTTTGCGATCAGCGGCTCATCCTTGGCAGGTGCCTCCCATGCCCACACCGGCTTGCCGGCGTCGCGCACGAGTTCGTGGATGGCGTTGATGGCGATATTGCCCTGCTCATGGCCAAATACGACTGCGCCGAGCATGATCTCTTCAGACAGTTGCTGGGCTTCGGACTCGACCATCAGCACAGCGGCTTCGGTGCCGGCCACAACCAGATCCATCTGCGAATCTTTCAGCTGCGTCTTGCCAGGGTTGAGCACATATTCGCCATTGATGTAGGCCACACGTGCGGCACCGATCGGCCCGTTGAACGGGATGCCGGAAATCGACAGCGCAGCGCTCGAAGCGATCAGCGCGGGGATGTCACCTTCGACTTCAGGGTTCAGCGACAGGACGTGAATGACGACCTGGACTTCGTTGAAGAAACCTTCAGGAAACAGCGGACGGATCGGGCGGTCGATCAGGCGGGATGTCAGGGTTTCAAACTCGCTGGGGCGGCCTTCGCGCTTGAAGAAGCTGCCGGGGATACGACCCGCTGCATAGGTTTTCTCAAGATAGTCGACGGTCAGCGGGAAGAAGTCCTGGCCAGGTTTGGCAACGGTCTTGGCGACGACGGTGGCCAGCACAACGGTGCCCTCCATATCGACAATGACAGCACCGCTCGACTGGCGTGCAACTTCGCCGGTTTCCATCGTGACCTTGTGCTGGCCCC
>JAZKCB010000317.1:0-2664 GCA_040388335.1 Pseudomonadota bacterium
ATGGCCTCGTCTACCTTGAAGACCCGGCGCGCGGCGCGGTGCTCAGGGTCGAGACGGCCACCGGATCCTGCCGCGCCCCCCTAGCCCTGCCCGACCAGACCAGCGGTCTGGTGGACCTTGGCGTTCTGACCTGCCAGTAACCCCATAACTCCGTAAGCCCGCCATGACCCGACTTCTCCAGTTCGCCCATCGCCGCTTGTGCATCATTGCCGCCATGCTGATGCTCGCGCTTGCCGGCCTGGCCGCACCCGGCGCGGCAGCTGCCCAGGGTTGTTATATGTCGGCCACCGGCAGCCTGGCTTTCGGCACTGTCAGCCCCGACGACCAGACCGATACACAAAACAGCATTCCCTTTGTCTGCCAGTCGAATGCCAACCCAACCTACTACCGCGTCTGCATGTTCATCGCGCAAGGCTCGCCGATTTCCGGCATCAGCCCACGCTACATGACCAACTACAACGGCGCGCAGATGGAATACGACCTGTACTCGGACGCCGCCCGCACCCAGATCATCGGCCCGCCACCAGCAGGCGGCGGTTACCCGGTCGTCAGCCTGCCGGTGTTGATACCCGGCGGTTATGTGCAGCAGACCAACGCCGTGCCCATTTATGGCCGCGTGCCTGCGGGCCAGAACCTGCCCGCCACCAACGCCTTTCAAACGCAGCTGGGCGGCTCGGCCATCTACTGGTCATGGAGCAACGGCGCCTACCCACCCAACTGCATGACGGCGGGTAGCGGCGGCGGCAAGGGCAACACCACCTTCTACACCTCGGCTTCGGCCACGGTGTCCAACTCCTGCCGCATCACGCTGTCGACCGACCTCGACTTCGGCACCGTGGGCGCGCTGTTCTCCAACCGCGACCAGACCTCGACCATCATCGTGCGCTGCCCCACCGGCACCAACTGGCGGCTGGGGCTGTCCAACGGCAGCAACGCCAGCGGCAGCGTGAGGCGAATGCGCAGCGCCGCCGGCAACTACATCAACTACGAGCTCTACCAGGACGCCGCCCGCAGCCAGCGCTGGGGCAACACCCCCGGCACCGACACCTCCGACGGCACGGGCGCGGGCGAGGCCACGCCGCTGTCGCAAACCGTTTACGGCCGTGTGCCGCCGCAGGCCACGGCACCGGCAGGCGCGTACACGGACATCGTGACGGTGACGCTGACGTATTGATCTGCACTGTGGCGGCTGGATTTGCTATTGAATAAGTAGCTGTTCACGTTCGTATCTATTGGTCTGGAGGCACTTTTGAGCATCAAAAAAGCTGCTTTTTTGCCCTTCTGGAGGTCTTGACGGCGTGTTTTTGAGTTTGTTCAAGTCAGCTTTCATTTAATAGTTCATAAATCAATCTTTAACTAGTTATTGATTGATTCATGAATCATTAAATAATTTCAGGCACTGGCAATGCGCTCAAGGCCGCCAAAATCCGCTTTCAGGCGCTGTTTCATGTGATTTTCAGGCATCAAATCGGCATCCAGACCAATAAATACGGGCGTGAGCAGCTACATATTTAGTAGCAAAGAGCATTCGAGGTGGATGCCGCACAGACCGTCTTGCCGTAACAGAGGCTGCCCCGCCACAATGGCCCATGCCCAAAGACACTCCTTTCTCCGCTGATGATGTGCATGCCGCCAGCCTGCGCGAGCGCCTGCCAACCTGGCTGCATGTGTCCGACATCCAGGGCCTGGCGCAGTTGGCCACGCAGGGCGTGCTGGGTGTGACCAGCGTGGCAGAGGCGGTACAGGGCGGCATTTATAAAACTGTGGCCGCCCCTTTCGGCCTGCTGGGTTCACGGTTTGTCGACGGCACGCCCGGCGCGACCGGCATCAAACCCAAGGGCATCACCAGTTTTGTTTACGGCAGCGTGAAAGCCGCGACCCGGCTGGCGGGCGGCGCGGCCGACATGTTGCTCACTGGCGCAAAGCCGCTGGCAGGCCGGCAGTCGTCGTCACCGCAGCGCGAAGCCATGCTGTCGGCCATCAACGGCGTGCTGGGCGACCAGTTGCTGGAAACAGCCAACCCGCTGGCCATCACCATGAGCCTGCGGGTGGGCGGCAAGCCGCTCGCGCTCGACCGGGCCGGCATCACCTTTGCCTTGCCCAGGGCCAGCCGCAAAATCCTGGTGTTGGCGCACGGTTTGTGCATGAACGATTTGCAGTGGACTTCGGGCGGCCCCTCCCACGGATATAACCACGGAGAGGAACTCGCCAAGGCCCTCGGCTACACCCCGGTCTACCTTCACTACAACACCGGCCTGCATGTCTCGGTCAACGGCAAGTTGATGGCGGGGCTGCTTGAACAACTGGTCGAAGCCTGGCCACAGCCGGTTGAAGACATCACCCTGCTCACCCACAGCATGGGCGGGCTGGTGTCGCGCAGTGCTTGCCATGTGGCCGAACAGGGCGGCATGGCCTGGCGCAAGAAGCTCAGGAACATCATCTTTCTGGGCACCCCGCACCACGGCGCGCCGCTAGAGCGGGTCGGCAACTGGGTTGATGTGCTGCTGGGCAGCAACTTCATCACCAAACCGTTTGCCAAAATCGGCCAGGTGCGCAGCAGCGGTATCACCGATCTGCGCTACGGCGATGCGCTGGGTAGCCGGTGGGCAGATGCCGACCGCTTCGAGATGGCGCCCGACCAGCGCGAGCCCCTGCCGCTGCCTG
>JAZKCB010000318.1:0-9118 GCA_040388335.1 Pseudomonadota bacterium
GCTGCGAAGAAAGCCGCGAAGAAACCCGCTGCCAAAGCACCCGCTGCACCGGCTGCCCCTGCGGCTCAGACTACTCTGAACCCGCAAGCCGCCTGGCCGTTTCCGACAGCCAGCAAGCCGTAAGCAGTAAGGTACTTCTGCTTGAAGCCCAGCGTCCACGATGCTGGGCTTTTTTCATGGGCAAACCAGAACATGGCAAATAGAAAAGCGGCTGCACCTGCGCAGTTCTCCACCATTGAAGGCGCAGCATTTATACGCGTCGACAAACATGGCGACATCATTCTGGACATACAGGTCATTCCGAATGCTGCCAGAACACAGGTCGATGGCCTGTATGGCGAAGGTGATCAGGTCGCGCTGAAAATCAGGCTCAACGCCCCGCCTGTGGATGGCAAGGCCAATGACGCCCTGATCAAGTGGCTGGCCTCAGAACTCGGTATCGCCAGGAGCTCACTTGAAATCGTCCGAGGTCAGACCACCAGGAGAAAACAGCTTTGCCTGTCCGCTGAAACGGCTGCCAACGCAAACTGGAAGCAACTGACAAAGTGTCTTGAAAATCCGCCCGGCCTGCCGCCTCCGAACTGATTATCTGATGCCGTCCAGCGTGTAGTTCTGGCCGCCGCGATAGGCGATCTTGTGTGCACCGACGCGGTTGCCCAGTTCGGCACATTTCACCAGTGACCAGCCCTGCTCCAGGCCGAACAGCAGCGCACCACGGAATGCATCACCGCAACCAGTCGGGTCCAGCACTTCTTTTGCTTTGACCGGTGCGACCAGCGTCTTCTCGCCGCCCACCCAGACCTCGGAACCTTCTGCGCCCAGCGTAACAATCAGGCCCTCGACACGTTTGGACAACTCGGCAATCGACAGACCGGTGCGGTCGCTCAACAACTTGGCTTCGTAGTCGTTCACCGTGACCCAGGTCGCCAGTTCCACAAAATGTGCCAGGTCCTTGCCATCAAACATCGGCAGGCCCTGACCCGGATCAAACACAAACGGAATGCCTGCCGCCTTGAACTGTTCTGCGTGCTGCAGCATGGCGTCGCGGCCATCAGGGGAGACGATACCGATCTTGATATCACTGCGCGCCTCGATGCGCGTGATGTGGGCCTGCATCATGGCGCCAGGGTGAAAGGCCGTGATCTGGTTGTTGTCGCGGTCGGTCATGATCATGGCCTGCGCCGTGTAGGAGTCACCCACTTCGCGCACAAACTCCGTGCTGATGCCGAGACCCTGCATGCGCGCCGCGTATTCTGCGCCGTCGCTACCTACAGTCGCCATCGGCAAAGGCGTGCCACCCAGTTGCTTGAGGGCGTAGGCAATGTTGCCGGCACAACCGCCGAACTCGCGGCGCAAGGCCGGCACAAGAAAAGATACGTTCAGAATGTGCAACTGGGTCGGCAGTATCTGCTCCGAAAATTTGCCCTCGAAGGTCATGATGGTGTCGAAGGCAAGGGATCCACAAATTACAGCAGGCATTGGTTTCTCGTTTTAAAAGTCTTGAAAAGTCAGGGATAAAAGGCAAGCATGCGATAGCCGGCAACGCGCAAAGGCGCCGGGGCAGACGATGCCGCCTGAGGGGCGTCGGGCAGCACCTGCATGACAACAAAGCCGGCGAAGTCTGCGCCGGCCACCAGCATGTTGGTGGATGCGCCGAACTGCGCCGGGCTCAAGACACGCCGCACCACGGCCTGGTCCTGCGTATCGGTCAAGGTGACTTCCAGCGACGGCATGGCCACTGGCATCGCGCCAGTATTCTTCAAAGAAAAACTCAGGCGATAAGAGTCGCTGTCCATCTTGTTGAAATTAGAACTGTCAATGACAACAGCTTCAATGCGGCGCAAGGGGCCGACGTCGCAATGCATCTGCTCGCAAACTGAATTCAGCCAGGGCTTGAGCCCCGGCTGGAAGGCCGCGATCTGCTCACGCTGCTGAACGGCCACCTGCAGCACAAGGGCCAGCGCGAGCAACAGGCTGCAGACCACCAGCGCCAAGCGGACAACAGGTTTGCGCCAGAAAGCCTTGCGCCTTGCATCGCGGACAAACGAAACATCATGGGGGTTGACCGGCTCATCAAGCAGTGCCCCCCTCACGGAATCTTCGGTGTACAGGGGCGTTGCATGATTTCCAGGATCTTCTTCCTGCGCCTCGGCGGCCATAATCCGAACGGCTTCACCGTATTCGTCCGCGTCGGCAGGGACAGCCGCATCTTCCTGATACTGGAATGGCTGGCTGTGCGCAAGCTTTTGCGAATACCCGTCTGCAACTGTCGCACCGGCTGGCGCTGAGGGTTGTACAGGCTGAACACCGGCGAAAAAGACACCTGGCGTCCATGAGGGATCATCCCCATATTCCCGGGCCGCTACAGGCTGGGACGGCTGCAGGGGTTGCGAATACTGATCATGCATATGGCCGCCATCATGCGGCTGGTTTGCAAAGACCTGTTCCACAGGTGCCTGGTGAAATGGGGGCGCAGAAGCGGGGGCAGAAAAAGGCGCAGGAGGCGACTGTGCGGACTGGAGATGCAGCGAAGCATCAAAGACTTCAGAGCAATGCCCGCATCGCACCCAGCCCTGCGAGACTTTGAGTTGGTCGGCCACGACTTTGAACATCGTGCCGCAGGCGGGACAGCGCGTGATGAGGCTCATCTGACGCTTATTGTAGGGGGTGACGGGCTACTGAATCAGTAGCGCAATAGGCAAACAGACAGGCTGAATCAGACCTTTGCGGTCATCAATATCCAGCCATCTTCGGTATCGGCAACTTCCAGCGCACACCAAGGTGCATAAGCCGCCTTCAGCTCATCTGCCTGGCGCTCAAGAATACCGGCCAGTACGAGGTGACCACCCTTCTCAACATAAGCACACAAAAGCGGTGCCAACACCTTGAGCGGCGTTGCAAGAATGTTGGCCAAAACGGTCTGGTAAGCACCCTTCGCCTTGTATGGAAGGCCTGCATTCAAGGTGACGTGATTGGCTTCGGCGTTGGCGAGCGTTGATTGCACGGCGGCTTCGTCGATGTCTACTGCGTCGATGTTGACCGCCGCAAACTTGGCTGCGCCTATGGCCAGGATGCCGGAACCGCAACCGTAGTCAAGGACGCGACCAAGAGACTTGCCAGCAGCGCCCTGCCCGGCAATCCAGCGCAAGCACATGCGTGTGGTCGGGTGTGTGCCGGTGCCAAAGGCGAGGCCCGGGTCCAGCCGTATCAATTGTTTTGCCTGGGCTGGCGGTTCATGCCAGGTCGGCACAATCCAGAACTCGGGTGTGATCTCAACCGGCGTGAACTGTGACTGCGTCAGGCGCACCCAGTCCTGTTCCGGCACCGGTTGAACAGCCACCAGCGTGCAGCCAGAGAAAAAATCCTGGGCCTGCAGCAGCGTGGAGGCTTCCATCGCCAGCGCCTCGGTGGCAAACATCGAGACAACGCGGGAGCGCTCCCAGCCATCCCTGGGTGGAGGCATGCCGGGCTCGCCAAAAAGAGCCTGCTCGGCAGGTGTCTCTGCATCAGCGTCTTCAACCGACACGCTGAGTGCGTCCAGCGCATCGAGTGCCTCGCTGATGGTTTCGACACCGTCAGCGGGGACCAGCAAAACCAGCTCAAACATGAATATCGCCCCCACGTTCGCTGACTTCGTATAGCTCTCTGCCCCCCGAAGGGGCTGTGCTTGCTTGGGGCGGCCCGGCGCGGCGCACGCCTGCTGCCAGCCTGCAGCGGTGCGTGACTTTAGCGGTCACGTTTAGAAAGCCACTCTTCGAGATAGTGGATGTTCGTGCCGCCGTCGGTGAACTTGGCGTCCACCATCAGTTCGCGGTGCAGCGGGATGTTGGTGTTGATGCCTTCAACCACGGTCTCGGCCAGCGCGGTGCGCATGCGGGCCAGAGCCTGGTCACGTGTGTCGCCGTGCACGATGATCTTGCCGATCATGGAGTCGTAGTTGGGCGGCACAAAGTAGTTGGCGTAGATGTGCGAATCCACCCGCACGCCGGGGCCGCCGGGCGTGTGCCAGGTCGTGATGCGGCCTGGAGACGGCGTGAACTTGTAGGGGTCTTCGGCGTTGATCCGGCACTCGATGGCGTGGCCCTTGAGCTGTATGTCACGCTGCACAAAGGGCAGCTTTTCACCGGCGGCCACCATGATCTGGGTACGCACGATGTCAATGCCGGTGATCCACTCCGTCACAGGATGCTCCACCTGCACGCGGGTGTTCATCTCGATGAAATAGAACTCGCCGTTTTCGTAAAGGAACTCGAAGGTGCCCGCACCGCGGTAGCCGATCTTTTTGACGGCCGCCACGCAGCGCTCACCGATCTTTTCAATCAGCTTGCGGGGAATGCCCGGCGCAGGTGCCTCTTCAATCACCTTCTGGTGGCGGCGCTGCATGGAACAGTCGCGCTCGCCCAGCCAGACGGCATTTTTGTGCTGGTCGGCCAGGATCTGGATTTCAATGTGCCGGGGGTTCTGCAGGAATTTCTCCATGTAGACCTCCGGGTTGCCGAAAGCCGCACCGGCTTCGGCCTTGGTGGTCTGCACCGCATGCAGCAGCGCCGCCTCGGTGTGGACCACGCGCATGCCGCGCCCGCCGCCGCCGCCGGCCGCCTTGATGATGACCGGGTAGCCGACCTGTTTGGCCGTGCGCTTGATGGTGGCCGCATCGTCAGGCAAGGCGCCTTCAGAGCCGGGAACGCAGGGCACGCCAGCCTTGATCATGGTCTGTTTGGCCGACACCTTGTCGCCCATGATGCGGATCGACTCGGGCGTTGGTCCGATGAACTTGAAGCCGCTTTTTTCAACGCGCTCGGCAAAATCGGCGTTTTCACTCAGGAAACCGTAACCGGGGTGAATCGCTTCGGCGTCCGTCACCTCGGCCGCCGAAATAATCGCCGGCATGTTGAGGTAGCTGTCTTTGGAAGCCGCAGGGCCGATGCAGACCGACTCGTCGGCCAGCCGTATGTATTTGGCATCGCGGTCGGCTTCGGAGTAGACCATCACGGCCTTGACGCCGAGCTCCCGGCAGGCGCGCTGGATTCTCAGCGCAATCTCGCCGCGGTTGGCGATCAGTATTTTTTTGAACATGGGGCAGTAAATCCGTCTGGTCAGTCTTTGGATGGGACGCGACCCGTTTACTCGATCATGAACAGCGACTGCCCATACTCCACGGCCTGGCCGTTCTCGCACAGGATTTTGGTGATCGTCCCGGATTTGTCTGCCTCGATCTCGTTGAGGATCTTCATGGCCTCGATGATGCAGATGGTCTCGCCTTCCTTGACCACGCTGCCGACTTCGACATAGGCCTTTGCGCCAGGCGCGGAAGATCGGTAAAAAGTACCGACCATGGGGGACTTGACGGCATGGCCTGCAGGCGCGGCGGGTGCGGCGTCAACGGCGGGTGCAACCGGGGCGCCGGCAACTGGAGCAGGCGCGGGGGCTGCTACCATGGCCATGGCGGGTTGCTGCATCACAAGCGGGGCACCGCTGGATTTGACGATGCGGACCTTGCCTTCGGCTTCAGTGATTTCGAGTTCCGACACATTGGACTCTGAGACAAGGTCGATCAGGGTTTTGAGTTTTCTTAAATCCATGGGGTCTCCAACAATGGTAGATGCCAGCGCGAGAAGGACGCCTTGCAAGGCTGGTCAGGCTTTTTGAATCTGCATGCCACGGATAAAGCGACATGACTGCGGATATGGACGCGAATGGAAGATCGGCACAAGTCCTTTCTTCATCATCTTTCGCTTACTTTCAGCTTTTACCCTTTAAAGCAATTGAAGGTCTTTTAAAGCGCTCAACTTCCGCAGAAGTCCAGCAGCCGGCCCAAGCGGGAAAGCGCAGAGTGTACATCATGCAAGGGGATGTAAATCGGAAAATCGCCGATGTTACGATTTTCACAATGACTGCATTTAGATGGCTTTTAAATTACTTTAATGCCAGTTAAACGAATTAAATCCCGGCCTATCGATACCCAAGGCGCCGAGTCAGGCCTTGGCCCAGGTTTTGAGTTCCTCGGGCGTCACTTTCCCGATTTTGCGGTGCTGCATTCGCCCTGCGGCATCAAAAACGACTGTAAAAGGCAGGCTGCCTGCCGTGTTGCCCATGGCTTTACTGAGCTCGGTACCGCCCAGCCCCGCCATGCCGACCGCAAAAGCCAGCGGTTTGGCCTGCAGCCATTTGCGGACGGCGCTGGGCTGATCGACGGCCAGTCCCAGCACCTGCCAGCCCCTTGATTTGTTGGCGCCATAAAAACTGTCGAGCAGCGGCAGTTCTTCAATACAGGGCGGGCACCAGGTGCCCCAGAAATTCACCAGCAACGGCTTGCCACGAAAGGTGTTCATGGCCAGCGACTGGCCCTCGGGGGTGTCAAAACTCAGGCTCCAGAAGGGGTCGGTGCCTGCAACAGGGGCGCCCGCAGCCGCCGGTGCGGCCTGGTGCGGCTGGATCTTCCACCAGGCCAGGCCAGCACCTGCGGCGGCGGCGACTGCGGCAGCGCCACCGTAGAGCATGTTTCTGCGATTCATTTGGGGGAGTCCGATCGTGATGCCATGGCCAGCAATTTTTGCACGGCGGCGATATCGCCCCGCGGCGTACGGCCTTTGGCGTCGGGCTTGAGCGCACCGCGCAGGTCGTTGTGGTCATACACCATGAAATGCACACCGACATTTTCATTGAGCGGCTTGCACAGGCTGCTCAGGCTCAGCGCCTCGACGCTACCGCCGGTAAAACCCTTGACCGTGCGAGGCTCGTAATCGACGTTGTGCTCAATCAGCGCTATTTCGGCAGATTTGGGGTCATCACAAAACAGCTGGATATAAATATCTGACAGCCGCGTCGCCGTGCCATGCCAGACCGCGCCGGCCAGATAAGGCCGGAAGCTGCTCATGCGCGCCATCCAGACCAGCGCCAGTTCGCGCAGCGCGTGCAGTTCAACCGGCTGGGTGTCGGCGCAAAAGATGGCGATGTACTCCAGCACCGCATCTTCGATCAGGTCGTTACCCGGCAACTCGGTGCGCTGCGGCAAGGCCATCTGCTTGACAGCGCGGCGCTTGGCCTGGCCGTACTCCAGCCCTTCTTCGACCACCAGTGCGGCGGCCGTAGCGGCAATTTCAGATTGAAGGGTATTCACGTTCGGGCAACTTCGGGACGATTGGGGACAAAAGAAGAGTTTAGGCCAGAGAAGCCCATACGTTGCCCACTCCTAAAATAGCACTCATGCACATACATATATTGGGGATTTGCGGCACCTTTATGGGCGGCCTGGCGGCGCTGGCGCGCGAGGCCGGCCACAAGGTCACAGGTTGCGACACCGGCGTCTACCCGCCCATGAGCGACCAGTTGCGCGCCCTCGGCATCGAGCTGATCGAAGGCTACAGCGCCGACCAGATGGCGTTTGAGCCGGATGTATTTGTGATCGGCAATGTTGTTTCGCGGGCGCGTTTGCCTGATGGCACAGCCAAATACCCGTTGATGGAAGCCATATTGAACAGCGGTCTGCCCTACACAAGTGGCCCGCAATGGCTGTCCGGCCATGTGCTGCACCACCCGACGCATCACGCAACCGGCCCGCGCCATGTGCTGGCCGTCGCCGGCACCCACGGCAAGACGACCACAACGGCCATGCTGACCTGGATTCTCGAAAGCACGGGCCTAAAACCCGGCTTTCTCGTCGGCGGCGTGCCGCTCAACTTCGGCGTTTCAGCCCGGCTGGGCGAAGGCAACACCTTTGTCATCGAGGCCGATGAATACGACACCGCCTTCTTCGACAAGCGCAGCAAGTTTGTGCATTACCGCCCGCGCACGGCCATCCTCAACAACCTTGAGTTTGACCATGCCGACATCTTTGATGACCTGGCCGCCATCGAAAGGCAGTTCCACCACCTCGTCCGCACCGTGCCTTCGCAAGGCCGCGTCGTCGTCAACGCGCAGGAAGCCAGCCTGCAACGCGTGCTCGACAAGGGCTGCTGGAGTGAGCGGGTACTCTTCGGCAGCAGCCCATCCAATATCGACGGCTTTACTGCAGATGGCGAGCCCGACGACTTCAGGGTGTTGAAAGCCGGCAAACAGGTTGCGCGCGTGCAGTGGGCCGTGAGCGGCGTGCACAACCAGCTCAATGCGCTGGCGGCCATCGCTGCCGCCGAGCATGTGGGCGTGGCGCCTGAAGCGGCTGCCGAGGCGCTGGCAAGCTTCCAGAACGTCAAACGCCGCATGGAAGTTCGCGGCGTGCTGCACCAGGGCGGCGGCGACATCACGGTCTATGACGACTTTGCCCACCACCCCACCGCCATCCACACCACGGTGGACGGCCTGCGCCGCCAGCTCGATGCGGCCGGCAAAAAAAGTGAGCGCATCCTCGCCATCTTTGAGCCGCGCAGCAACACCATGAAGCTGGGCACCATGACGGCGCAACTGCCGTGGAGCCTGGAAGCGGCCGACCTGGCGTTCTGCCATTCAGGCGGGCTGGACTGGGACGCACAGGCGGCGCTGGCCCCCATGGGCACGCGGGCGCAGGTGGCCGGCACGATTGATGAGGTGGTGGATCAGGTCAGGATCGCCGCCCGGCCGGGTGACCATTTGCTCTGCATGAGCAATGGCGGCTTTGGCGGCATACACGCCAGACTGCTGACAGCGCTGAAGGCCTGAAAACAGGACAGTCGGGCTCTCAAAGCCAAATGTTAAGTTGCAGATTAACATTTGTGAATTTGTTAATCTGCAACTTAACATTTTGGTGTTTTGATGGTCTGAGGGACCCCAAAAACCCAAAAGAGAGCCTTGAAAGGCCATTTTCAGGCATCAAATCGGCCTACAGACCAATAAATACGGGCGTTAGCAGCTATAAAAACAGTAGCAATCAAGGCACCAGGCGGGAGCAGATTCAGTAGCTGATGCTCAGCGTGCCCACATCCACATGCACCACCGGCTTGCCCAATGCCGCGCTGGCGGCACGCGCAAACTCCTGTGACCACTTCGCTTCGGCAAACTTCGCCGGGCCGGCCGCTTCGGCCACCACAACCACTTTGTCGGCCATCAGCAGCTTGCCCGTGGGGCGCAGCGGCTCGCAGCCCATCTGCGTGAACTGGTCGTCCAGCCACCAGCGCGCCACATCGTGCGGCATGGGCTGGACTTC
>JAZKCB010000319.1:0-4797 GCA_040388335.1 Pseudomonadota bacterium
ACACCCCGACACGTGAAAAACCCTTATGAATCAAGCGCTTGTTACAAAATACCCCATCACTGACCGTGTAAAGATGGCCCTGGCGGTCACTTTGAGGGGTTGCGAAGAGCTGATTCCACAAGAAGACTGGGTCCAGAAGCTGGCAAAGTCCGAGGCCACGGGCGTCCCGCTGCGCATCAAATTGGGGCTGGACCCCACCGCGCCCGACATCCACGTCGGCCACACTGTGGTGCTCAACAAGATGCGCCAGCTCCAGGACCTGGGCCATACCGTCATCTTTCTGATCGGCGATTTCACCAGCCTGATCGGCGACCCGTCCGGCCGCAACACCACGCGCCCGCCGCTCACGCCCGAGCAGATCAAGGTCAACGCCGAGACCTACCGCGCCCAGGCTGACAAGATTCTGGACCCCAGCAAGACCGAGCTGCGTTACAACAGCGAATGGTGCGAGCCGCTGGGCGCCACCGGCATGATCCAGCTGGCGTCCCGTTACACGGTGGCCCGGATGATGGAGCGCAACGACTTCAATGACCGTTACAAGGCCGGCACGCCCATCAGCGTGCACGAGTTTTTGTACCCGCTGATGCAGGGCTATGACTCGGTCGCGCTCAAAAGCGACCTGGAACTGGGCGGCACCGACCAGAAGTTCAACCTGCTCATGGGCCGCCACCTGCAGGCCGAATACGGCCAGGAGCCGCAGTGCATTCTGACCATGCCCCTGCTCGAAGGCCTGGATGGCGTGGACAAGATGTCCAAGAGCAAGAACAACTACATCGGCATTTCAGAAGACGCCAACACCATGTTCGCCAAGGTGCTGAGCATTTCTGACGTGCTGATGTGGAAGTGGTACACGCTGCTGTCCTTTCGCAGCGAAGCCGATATCGCGGCGTTGAAGGCAGAAGTCGCCGGTGGCCGCAACCCCAAAGACGCCAAGGTTGCGCTGGCCAAGGAGATCACCGCACGCTTTCACAGCGCGGCAGCAGCCGATGCCGCCGAGCAGGACTTCATCAACCGCAGCAAGGGCGGTGTGCCGGACGAGATTCCGGAAGTCAGCGTGTCGGGCGCGCCGTTGGGCATTGGCGCACTGCTGAAGGCGGCGGGCCTGGCGCCTTCAGGCAGTGAAGCCACCCGCCTGATCGAAGGCGGCGGCGTGCGTGTTGATTCAAGTGTGGTCAGCGACAAGGCCCTGAAGCTCAATGCCGGCACCTACGTCGTTCAGGTCGGCAAACGCAAATTCGCGAAAGTAACCCTGAACTAAAAGGGAGCGTCTTCGCAAGGCCACCGCGGAACCGGCTTCGCCGGGCCGCAAGTGGCGTCCCCCAGTGGGGGAAGACGGCCCACAGGGCCGTCATAGGGGGCGTTCTCACGGTGCGGGGCTCGCCAGCGGCTTGCCCTTTTCAACGACGTACACCCCCACCAGTTTGACGGCCGCGCTGCCATTGTTGTGTGCGTCGTGAATCACGCCAGCAGGCACCACAAACGATTCACCGGCCTTGACCTGTTTCGGCGGCTGGCCGTCGACCAGCAGGGTGGCCTCGCCCTCCATCACATAGCTGATTTCATCACCGGGGTGCGTGTGGCGGCCGGCTTTTGCGCCGGGTGCCACTTCGACACGCGCCACCACGGCTTCGCGGCCGGGCACGGACACATCCGCCTTGCCCACCAGGGTGCGCGTCAGGCCCGATGCCTGCGCAAACAGGGTGCCGGCGGCAACGGTGAGCAGGCCGCCCAGGACGATGGCTGAAGCACGTTTGTTTATTTTCATGTCGTGTGTCTCCTCGGGGTGATGAACAAAAAAACGCCATGCAGCAGGGGCCGCATGGCGTTCATCTTAGGATTGCGAAGCTGCATCCCGCCCCGGTAACAACCCTCGGGCGCGCGGCAGTCAAGCCGCCTTCTGCGCCTTCTGTAACTTTGAATTGCCTGCCTGCTCCAGCATCTTCACCATCTCGGTGTAGCCGCGAGACTTTGCCAGTTGCAGCGGCGTGTTGCCCTGCCGGTCTGTCAGTTGCACATTGGCACCGGCGTTGATCAGCGCGCGCAACGTCTCCTGGTGGCGCGGCCCGCCATTACCCAGCACGACGGACTCGATCGCAGCCGTCCAGTGCAGGTTGTTCACATGGTCCAGCGGCGCGCCCGCAGCGATCAGTTGCTTGACCACACCGTCGTGGCCCAGGTGTGCCGCGGCAATCAGGGCGGTGCCGTCGTAGCGGCTGGTCACCAGTTTGGCGCTGGCGCCCGAGCCCAGCAGCACGCGAAGCGTCTCTTCGTCATCAGCGACAGAGGCAATCGTCACGCCGTCATACCTGTCCTTGTCGAGCAGGTTGATGTCGGCACCGGCCTTGACCAGTGCACGAATCGCCTCGCGCTGCTTTGCAAAGCTCGCCACATGCAGCGGCGTGCGGCCGTTCGCATCGCGAGCATTGAGGTCGGCTTTGCCTGCAGCCAGCCTTTCAATTTTGGCGACATCACCTTTTTGCGCGGCGGCGTGCAGGCCGGTATAGGCCGCAGCTTCTGCCGCCGTAGGTGCGACCTGCGCCATGGCAGGACCGCCCGTGAGCGCAGCCACGCCGATGGCGATGGCTGCTATCAGTGTCTTCAGTTCAGAAAAATGTGTCCTGCGCATGGCGCTCTCCTTGAGGTGGGTTTGAACGGCTGCGTCTTAATTCAAGAGCGCTTTGACCTTGTCGAGTGCAACCATCGCGCACTGCTCGTCCAGATTGCCGCCAGGCGCACCGCCCACGCCCACAGCGCCAATCACTTCATTGCCCACCTTGACCGGCACACCGCCGCCCAGCAGCAGGTAGCCGGGAATGTTCACCAGGTTGGCCGCAGCCGGGTTCTTTTGCGAACCTTCCATCATGGCCAGCGTGGTGTTCTTGGCCGATGCCGAGGTGAAGGCCTTGGCCTGGCTCGCGCCCAGCGTGTGCGGGCCGGCATTGTCGGCGCGCTGCACGGCACGCACGGTGCCTGCGCGGTCAACGACTGTGGCGGCCACGGCATAACCGTTGGCGGCGCAGGCAGCCACGCTGGCAGCTGCGATCTGGTTGGCCAGGTCGAGGGACATGTTCTTCTCGGTACGCACAGCCTGTGCATTGGCAGCAGCGGCGACCAGGGTCAGGGCGAGTGCAGAAAATTTGATGATGTTGCGCATGGTGTTCTCCATTTAGTTCGTTTGTCTACCGGTTCGATTAACCGTGAATGAACTTTAAAAAATGGAGGCCAGCTTGCCCATTCGTAGGGCTACTTGAGGGGCTCCGTAGAACTACGGAGTGTGGCTACTTTGACGGAAAATTTAAAATCGACGTTCCTTAGATTCGCTTTCCTTCAAGCCGCAGAGGGTTGGGAGGGTAATCGCATATGCCACGGTAGATGGGCAGTGTGAGTCCTGCTATCGGCGGATGGTGTCGGCGAGTAATTCGGTGCTACTTCTTGCGGACACGGAGCTCGTGTGCCTTGCCAGCGAAGTGTTGTACCAAGAACAAGCGGTCAAACCTCGTCTGAAATGGCTCAGTGAGCCGCTCCGGATCAAGCTCGAACCAGGTGGCCATGGACTCTATGTCGGTATTGAGCACGAGCCAAACCGCATCGCATTTCGTGCGGTATGCGAGGTATTTCGGTTCTTTTCTTGAAAGTACCCGTTCTATGTCTGCTCGTTCAATAGTGGCTACCCAAGTGGCGCCGGGGGCACTAAAAAAATTCTTAGTTATTTGCTCACGCCTGTACACAGATAGCTTATGCAGAATGTTTGGAAGTTTGCGAAAGTCCTGCCAGTCCGATGGAATCTCAACGTTAGCGTTTTGTTGCGGTGTATTTTGCACCACGAGGTCGGCGAGTTGACGGGCAATGTCCTCAGCTTCAGTTCTCTTGATGTGAATCCGATCGTCTAGAAGAAAAGTCGCTCGAACTGGGGGGTGTTGACCTGTTGAGTAGAGTTCTTCTGCGCGCGCGACGACTTTATGCCGCATGGCTTCGCTTGCTTGTTGCGGTATTTGGCCCGGCTTGGTCTCCTGGTGTAGGTCAGTAAGCTCGATTCCGCAGACTCCACCTTCTGCATGGATTAGAAAGTCAGGCTCCTCAGTGGGCTCAATTCGACCAACTGGGAAGTCTGTAATGAAACTTTTAAAGCGTTCAAGTCGCCAGGTCTCAATATCCTTTTTCGATGTTGACATGTGTGGCTATGGTTGTGGCTTGTGCGGCAGTGCGATCAACATGGCATCGCAATTTTCAGCTTGCAGAGTCCACCAGCGCAGCATATTGCCGAATCAACTGCGCCAGCGACTCAGCCTCCAGCTTGGCAAACAAATTGGCGCGATGCGTCTCCACCGTACGCGGCGACACATCCAGCGCCCGCCCAATCTCCTTGTTGGTCAAGCCAGCGACGATCAGCCCCAGCACCTCACGTTCACGCTCCGACAGCTGCGCAAAGCGCTCCTGCGCCTGCCTGTCGGTTTTGTTGCGTTCGCGTGACTTCACGTGCTGGCGTACTGCGTTTTGCAGCGCTTCAAGCAACTGCTCGTCATTGACGGGCTTTTCGAGGAATTCCGCAGCGCCTGACTTGAAGGCGCGCCTGCACATCTCGACCGTGCCGTGGCCAGTCAGCATGATGACGGGCTGGTCTACGCCTTGCGCGACCAGTGTCTCAAGCACCGTGAGGCCGCTGATGCCGGGCATGCGCACGTCGAGCACGATGGCGCCTATGGTCTCGCGGTCAAAGCCTGTCATGAAGGCTTGGGGGTCGCCCCAAGGCTGTACGCGCAGGCCGACGGTGCTGATGAGGAGTGACAGACCATCGCG
>JAZKCB010000320.1:0-3204 GCA_040388335.1 Pseudomonadota bacterium
CCGACGTGATGGAGTCGCTGGGCATCAACATCAACCTCACGCCTGAAGCGATTGCAAAGTGCATCGAGGAAGTCGGCGTGGGCTTCATGTTTGCGCCTAACCATCACCCGGCCATGAAGAACGTCGGCCCCATCCGCAAGGAGTTGGGCGTGCGCACCATCTTCAATATTCTCGGTCCGTTGACCAACCCGGCCAGCGCGCCCAACATCCTGATGGGGGTGTTTCACTCCGACCTCGTCGGTATCCAGATTCGCGCTTTGCAGCGACTGGGCGCCGAGCACGCGCTGGTGGTCTACGGCAAGGACGGCATGGACGAGGTCAGCCTGGGTGCGGCCACGGTGGTGGGTGAGCTGAAAGACGGCGAGATCACCGAATACGAAATCCATCCGGAAGACTTCAAGATGGGCATGTCCAGCAACCGCACCCTGCGCGTCGAGACGCCCGAACAGTCCAAAGCCATGCTGATGGGCGTGCTCGACAACCAGCCCGGCGCGCCGCGCGACATTGTGGTGCTGAACGCCGGTGCTGCGCTGTATGCGGCCAACGTCGCCCATTCCATCAAGGACGGCATCGTCCTGGCTCAGCAGGCGCTGGAGTCGGGCGCCGCAAAAGCGCGTCTGGCGCAACTTGTTTCAACCACACAAAAACTGGCAGCCTGAACCATGTCCGACATCCTCGACAAGATAGTGGCCGTCAAGCGCGAAGAAGTCGCCGACGCCATCAAACGCAAACCCCTGGCCGTGATCCGTGAAGACGCTGAATCGCGTGTGCTGACGCGCGACTTTGTGGGCGCACTGCAGGGCAAGATTGCAGCGGGCAAGGCGGCGGTGATTGCTGAAGTCAAAAAAGCCAGCCCATCCAAGGGTGTTCTGCGCGCTGACTTCATACCCGCCGACATCGCGCAGAGTTATGCCGAGTACGGTGCGGCCTGCCTGTCTGTGCTGACGGACAAGCAGTTCTTTCAGGGCAGCGTCGATTACCTCAAGCAGGCACGCGCATCCTGCAGCCTGCCTGTGCTGCGCAAGGACTTCATGATTGATGCCTATCAAATCTATGAAGCGCGGGTGATGGGAGCAGACTGCATTTTGCTGATCGCCGCCTGCCTGGACGACCCGCAGATGAAGGACATGGAGGCGCTGGCCCGCTCGCTCGACATGGCCGTGCTGGTCGAAGTGCATGACGAGGCCGAGCTCGACCGTGCGCTCAGGCTCAAGACGCCGCTGGTCGGCATCAACAACCGCAACCTCAAGACTTTTGAGGTGTCGCTGGATGCCACCATCAAGCTCTCCGGCAAGGTGCCGGCGGACCGTATCGTCATCACCGAGTCGGGCATTGCCACCAAGGCCGATGTGAAGCTGATGCGCGACGCGAAGATCAATGCCTTTCTGGTCGGCGAGGCCTTTATGCGCGCTGAAGAACCGGGCGAGGCGCTGGCTGAGCTTTTCGGGCATTAATGATGAGCGCGCCTGACCAGTTGATCAGCGCGGATCATCTTGACTGGCCCGTCGCGCCTGGCTGGCAGGGGCTGACAGATGAATTTTTCACCAGCGCGGTCGGCCTGAAACTGCTGGACTTCCTGGCCCGGCGCCTGGATGACGGTGCTGTGATCTTCCCGCCCAGGCCGCTGCGCGCGCTCGAACTGACGCCGCCCGAACAGGTACGCGTCGTCATCCTCGGGCAGGACCCGTACCACGGCCGCGGTCAGGCGGAGGGGCTGGCTTTTTCAGTCGCACCCGGCGTGCCGCTGCCGCCATCGCTGCGCAACATCTTCAAGGAGTTGCAGCGCGACCTGGGCACGTTGCCACCGCAGTTCCCCACGCCCGGCGGCAGCCTGGTGAACTGGGCGACGCATGGCGTGCTGCTGCTCAACACCTGCCTGACGGTGGAAGAAGGCCAGCCCGCCAGCCACGCCGGCAAGGGTTGGGAAGTGCTGACCGACGCCATCATCCGCAAGGTGTCCGAGGGTGATCATCGGGTGCTCTTCATGCTCTGGGGCGCGCACGCGAAAAGCAAGCGCTCACTTATCGATCTGCAGCTCCACAAGGTGCTGGTCGCCAACCATCCGTCTCCGCTCTCGGCCATGCGTCCGCCACTGCCTTTTATCGGTTGCGGGCATTTTTCAGAAGCCAAAGCCTGGCGCGAGGCCAACGCAGGAAGCTGAATTCCTCTGGCGGCAATCCTGTTGCTATGTTTTTCGTAGCGTCTTGCGTATATATCTATTGGCCTGCAGGTCAATTTCATGGTTGAAAAAGGGCTCTTTGCCCGTTTCGACCCGGTTTGGACGGCGGAAATCTCTGGCAGACGCCTAAATGTTAAGTTTTGACTTAACATTTGGCGCTTTCTGCTTTCTGGCTCGCCAGGCAAAATCTTTGGCGTGGGCTGCCCACAAGGTTGCGGCGTCAATTGACTGTGCGTTCAGTCCCGACCGCCCTGAGCACGCAGGCATAAGGCTTTGTGCCATCAGTGATGTGAAGCGGTTGTCGTAGGCTTCTGCGGGGTCGCTGCACCCCGTCCAATCGGGTGAAATAAACGCCGGTCGGGGTGATGCATGCAGTTTTGAAGGTTTTTGCAACTCCGGGGGCTGTCAAGTGTCAAAAAACCGTGGCATAATCCGAGGTTCGCTTGAAGGATGGGTGCCCGAGTGGCTAAAGGGGGCAGACTGTAAATCTGTTGGCTAACGCCTACGCTGGTTCGAATCCAGCCTCATCCACCAGATTTTTGATTTTCTGGAGTCCTCAAGCGCTTGTTTTGTTGAAGAGTTTTGTAGTGATTTGATTTTTGGCAGAGCTGCGCGGGAGTAGTTCAATGGTAGAACCCTAGCCTTCCAAGCTAATGACGCGGGTTCGATTCCCGTCTCCCGCTCCATCAATCGTTTCGCGCTCAACTCGAATGGTTTTTCAGCCCATTTGGCTCAGTGGCAGAGCACTCCCTTGGTAAGGGAGAGGTCCCGGGTCCGATTCCCGGAATGGGCACCAATTCAGGCTGGCGTCACTTGTTGTGGCTGCCGGCCGTAGTGTTAACTGGTTTTGTAACTCTTCATAAATTTCTGGAGTTGAAAAATGGCAAAAGGCAAATTTGAGCGGACCAAGCCGCACGTCAACGTTGGTACGATTGGCCACGTCGACCACGGCAAGACCACCCTGACGGCGGCGATCACCACCGTGCTCGCCCAGAAGTTCGGCGGCGAAGCCAAGGGCTACGACC
>JAZKCB010000321.1:0-3691 GCA_040388335.1 Pseudomonadota bacterium
CGAGCCGCGGCCTGCAAGGCCTCGGGCGCTACACGCAGTGAGCAACCGTGGGGGCTCATCTCTACTCAATCTTGATGTTCCGCATGCGAATGATCCCGCCCATGATGGCGGTTTCGCTGCGGATGCGGCTCAGCAGGCCGTCAGACGATGTGCCCACTGGCTGCCAGCCCTGGTTGAACAGCTTCTGGCGCGTATCAGGGTCACGCATGATCTTGTAGATCTCGGTGTCGAGGCGTGCCTTTGCAGCTTTGGACAGGTTGGCGGGGCCTAGCAGTGCGGTCCAGACTTCGAGGTTGAAGTCGCGTACGCCGGCATCCGACAGGGAGGGTGTTTCAGGCGCGAGCGAGCTGCGGCTGCTGGTCAGGCCAATCGCCTGCAGTTTGCCGGCCTTGACTTGGGGCAGTGCAATGCCCGGCGGGATCAGGGCCATCTGGATCTGGCCGCCCAGCAGGGCGGTCACGACCTGCGGGTTGCCGGCGTAGGGCACATGCACGGCGGACATGTCGCCGACCTTGGACTTGAGCAATTCCATGCCCAGGTGGCCGACCGAACCGTTGCCGACCGAGCCGTAGTTCCACTTGTCGCCGCCATTGCGTGCGGCGGTAAAAAAGGCGCTACCTGCGGGCAGATTGGTGGGCGCGACCAGCACCAGCGGTGCGGTGGCAATCAGCGTGATGGGGGTGAAGTCTTTTGCCGGGTCATAAGGCAGCTTTGAATAAAGCATTTTTGACGAGGTCAGGTTGCCGTTGATGACGACGCCCAGCGTGTGGTCATCGGTGGCCTTGGCAACCTGGTCTGCGGCGATGTTGCCCGATGCGCCGGGCTTGTTGTCGATGATGACCGGCTGGCCCAGTGCGCGCGACAGGGGTTCTGCGATGGTGCGCGCGGCCAGGTCAGGCGTGGAGCCGCCGGGGAAACCGACCAGGATATGAACCGGCTTCGTAGGCCAGGGGGCTTCAGCTTTTTTGGTGGCCTTCTGTGCCGCGGCGCCAAAGGGAAGGGCACAGGCGGCTACCAGTACAGCGGCTTGTGCCAGCGCATTGCGCCTGGCGGTGCGGGGTACGGTGCGGGAAGAGCTCACAGGTTGGGTCATGAAAATCTCCAAAGGACGAAAAACCCTTATTGGAACAGTTTTGAAGGCTCGATGCCGTCGTACATCCACTTCAAACCGGCAAAACCTGCGCTCTCCTTGCCGCCCTGGAACATCTGGTTGCGCAGCTCGCGCTGCACGCCGGACGCGTGGTAAATATCGCCGTAGAAACGGGCCGTGAGCTGCACGCGGCCGGTACGCAGGTAACGTGCCTTCTGGTATTTCTGGAAGGCCTCCTGGATATCGCCTTTGGTAAAGCGCAGGGCTTCACGCAGCACGACGGCGTCTTCAATCGCCTGGCCTGCGCCCTGCGCGAGGTATTGCAGCATGGGGTGGGCGGCATCGCCCAGCAAGGTGACGCGGCGGTCCGTCCAGTTCTTCACGGGTTCGCGGTCGCACAGCACCCACATCTTCCAGGTCTCGATTTTTGCCAGCAGCTCTTTCACCTGCGGGCAGGCGTCGGCAAAACGCTCGTTGAGTTCGGTCGTGTCGCCAAAGGTGTTCCAGCCTTCGTCGTACTTGCTGCTGTGGAAGACACACACCATGTTGAACAGCTCACCGCGCCGCAGCGGGTAATGCACCAGGTGGGTTTTTTCACCGCCCCAGAGGGTGACGTCGTCACTCCACAGGTGTTTGGGCACGTCTTCGCGCTTGAGCACCGCGCGGTAGGCGATGTGGCCCGAGACGCGTGGTTTGCCGTCGCCGACCAGCGCTTCGCGAATCTTGCTCCACATGCCGTCGGCTGCGATCAGCGCCTGGCCTTCAACGACTTCGCCGCCCGCCAGGTGCACGCGCACCCCATCGGCAGACTGTTCATACGACTCGACCCTGGCATTGGTACGCAGCGTGGCATTGGGCTGTGCGCGGCAGGCATCGAGAAACACCTGGTGCAGGTCGGCGCGGTAAATCACGCCGTAGGGAAAGCCGTAAACAGCGCGGGCGGCATCGCCCAACGGCACGCGGATCACCTTTTCGCCGGTGCGCACGTCGTTCATGCCCAGGCCTTCGGGGAAGAAGGCCACCTTGTTGATCACATCGGTGAGGCCGAGGTATTCAAACATCTTGAAGATGTTGGGGCCCAGCTGGATGCCGGCGCCGATTTCGCCAAACTCGGCAGCCTGTTCAAGCACTGTCACCGCGTGACCGTCTTTGGCAAGCACCATGGCCGCAGCCAGTCCGCCGATGCCGCCGCCTGAAATGATGATGGGGGATGTTTGGGCCATGATGTCTCTGTCGTATTGGTTTAATGATAAGTATACTTATTATATTGACGCCTGTCGATCCTGGCTTGGTACATACCCTGATCCTGTCGGGTCACGCTCTGTAAGCCTATCTCAAGCAGGCCTAACTTAAACTCCCCGCATGGCAAAAAGTTTTAACTTCGGTGAAGCCCCTGGGCACCTGATTCGTCGTGCACAGCAGCTGGCCGTGGCCATTTTTATGGAAGAAACCGCCGGCTTCGACGTCACGCCGGTGCAGTTCGCCATTCTGAACGCCCTGATGGACGACCCCGGTGAAGACCAGATTACCCTGTCGGGCAGGGTGGCATTCGATCCGGCTACGTTTGGTTCAGTCATCGGCCGGCTGGAGGCCAAAGGCTGGGTGCGGCGCGCTGCCGACCCGGGCGACAAGCGCCGCAAGTTATTGTGGGCAACCGATGAAGGCGCGCAGGTCGCGCTGAAGATGAAGCGTGCTGTCGGCCGTGCGCAGCAACGCATCGTCAGCCCGCTGGAGCCCGATGAGCAGCAGCAACTCTCACTGCTGCTGGGCAAGATCGTCGCGGCGCACCAGGGTGCTGCTGACAAAGCCTGACGGTCCTTTGAGCAGCTCAGGCCGATTCCGGGCCGTGGAACCGGCTTTGCCGGGCCACAGGTGGGCGCTCCTTTGAGGGCGCGTAGAGCTATACGAAGCGAGCCACCGTGGGACCAGGCGAAGAGAGATCTTCGCGAGCTCAAGCCATGGAACCGGCTTTGCCGGGCCATAGGCGGGCGGCCCCCTCGGGGGGCAGGGAGCTACACGCAGTGAGCGACCGTGGGGGCTCTATTCAGCCAGCAGGTTGAAATGCTCGACCGCCGGCGCGCCGTTGAAGAAGGGCCCGACGATGGCGCGCCAGTCGGCAAAGGCGGGTGAACCGCGGAAATCCACCGTGTGGTTTTCAAGCGTGTCCCAGTAGATGTTGACCACGTAGCGCTCTGCGCTCTCAATGCCCTTGTAGATTTTGAAGCCCCTGAAACCTTTGGCTTTTGAGATCACCTCGCGGATGCCGCGCTGCAGTGCTTCATCAAATGCCGCCTGCTGGCCGGGGTGAATGCGGATGTCGACGAGTTCGAGAATCATGTGTGCTCCTTTGTTTTGAGGGGTCGCAATGCAGCGTTTGCTGGCCGCCACTCTAACCCGATTTCTGCCGTGATCCCGGCCGGGCATTTGGCTGATGGGGCATGTAAGCCATACCTTACCGTTGCTGGGGTTTTCATCCCGCACTCAAGGCGCACTGGTTTGGGTAACTTAAAGGCTTCAACATTCCAAACGGAGAAACTCAATGCCTATCATTGCCTGGCTACTCGGTGTACCACTCAGCGTTGTCCTCATTCTGATGTTGCT